>JADLBT010000368.1 GCA_020847555.1 Gemmataceae bacterium | reverse complement strand
GACGAAGTTTACCGGATTATAGAAGCTCGCGTAGGCCAGCCAGATGTTCAGTTGCTTGCGCCACGGCTGCGGATCCTCGGTGGCGATGCAGTGGTTGCCGTCGTACTGGTAGTCCTCGATCTTGTGGTCCCCGGCCTGCCCGATCACCAGGCCGTTGTTGTACGTCTCCTCGTAGCCCTTGCTCCCGACCGAGGGCGTCAGAATCGTCACCTGGACACTCACCGCCCCGGCCTTGCGCAGGAACCGCACCTGGTTCAGCAGACCGTACAGGTTGCCGCGCGACGACAGCGGCTGGCCGTCGTGGTGCATCATCATCGGCATCGGGGCGATGTCGTGGTGCAGGAGGAGTTGGAACAACTTCGCCGTCTTTTCCGGGCTCTGGCCCTTCTTGATCAACTCCGCCGTCATGTCCTCGATCCCGAACCAGATCGCCCGCAGCCCGCCGTCCCGGCACATCGGCAGCAGATCCTGGTTCTTGAACACGTCGAACTCGGTCGCCTCGGTGCCGAAGAAGATCGTGTCCCGGAACGGCTTGCCGCGGACCTTGCTCTTCGAGAGAACCTCGAACGTCTCCTGCACCGTCTCGCGGTTGTTGAAGAAGTTGTCGTCCGTCCCGAACAGGGTCGCGATGCCGGTCTGCTCGGCGATGTCCTTCATCTCGTCGCGCAGCCGCTGCGGGCTCTTGAACCGGAACGTGAACTGGTTGTACGCCGGGATCGGGCAGTACGGGCAGTGGAACTTGCACCCGTGCGTCGTCACCAGCGAGACGATGCGCGCGTAGCGGTGAAGCCCCGCGGCCGGGATCGGGCGGGCCGACAGGGTCCGGCGGCGGTGCGGCGGCTCGATCAGGCCCATGCTCACCAGCGGGTGCGGCAGCTCGTCCAGATCCTGGACCATGCGCTGGATGCCGGTGTTGATCAGCCGCGTCACCGGCGCCTTCTCGTCTCCCTCGACGTAGACCAGGCCGGGGATGTCGTCGAGCAGGCCGGATCGGCGCATGCGGTGGAACGTCCGGCGCAGGTGCTCGCCGCGTGCCCGCGACTCCATCAGCCGATCGAGAAGTTCCAGCGCCACATACTCCTCGCCCGTCACGGCGACGTCGGCGCTGCACGCGCCGTTGGGACCGAGGGCGAAGAAGTCCCACGGTTCGTAGATCGCCTTGGCCCCGCCGGCGAGGATGAACGGCCGATCGTCGCCGAGCCGGTGCGCGTCGGCGATCATCTGGCAGGCGCTGGCCGAGTGGATCTGCATGCTGGAGACGAACAGCATCTCCGGCACGGCGCCGTCGAGCCGCGCCTCGCTCGGCCGGAAGTTCGGGTTCCACTGGCGCAGGACGATGCGCTGGCGGGTGAACCCGGCGCTGTGCAGCGCGGCCGCGATGGCGCGCGGGCCGGCCGGCAGCAGGCTCTTGTCGAGGAAGAGGAACGGCCCGAGACGTGTGCGGTGGTCGAAGGCGTAGCAGACGAGGGTCGGGATGTGGGCGTTGGCGGGGTTGTCGCGGAGACGGCGTTCGAGGGCCGTGTACTGACCGGGTCGGGTGTAACGGTCGTTTTTGGGCCTGCTCGGCAATTCCATGAACGCACCTTTCTGATGTTGGCATCCTCCGCGTGGTGCCGGTCCGCAAGAAACGGTCGGACTGCGGGCGGCGCACGCGAAACGCGGAGGCCGTTGTTCCTGTCGGTCGTGTCGCTGAAAAGGTAAGGATGCGCTAAGTTCTGTCAAGACCACAAAACAAGTGACGGCTGTCTCACAAGGAGGGAAAGCCCTCGGGCGACGTCCCGTGGGTGAAGTCTCCAACCCTCCCCCACAGGACGCCACCCGTGGGCTTTCCGTCTCTCGTTAAGCCCTTTACGCCGCCAGCGGCACATGCGCGATGGGCCGAGGCGCCTGGCCCGTCAGGATCCAGTTTTCCGCCGCCGCCGTGGCCGCCGCCAGCCGCTCCTCCAGGCATTGCCGGTACTCTTCCAGCAAACCGCGCGCCGCGTGCGGCGGCACGAGGACGGGGTGGTCGGTGACGCAGGCCGCGCGCGACCGGAGGCGCGGCACGGCGAAGCGGTCCCAGCTCCTCATCCGCCACGGGCGGTCATACGCGAAACCTGCCGGAACGATCGGCATGTGCAGGTAGGACGACAGGGCGATGACGCCGAGCTGGACGCGCCGGCGCGGCCCACGCGGCCCGTCGGGGGTGATGCCCAGGTGAGAACTTCCGTTCAGCGTGAGGAGGCGCAGCAGCGCCTGGACGCCGCCGCGCGTGGTCGAGCCGCGGATCGTCTTGAACCCGAGGCGCTGGATAATGTTGGCGATCAGCTGCCCGTCAGCGTGCTGGCTAATCAGGACGTGGGCGTTCACCCCGCTGAAGCGCAGCGCCGGCAGGAGCAGGTTCTCGTGCCAGAAGGCGTAGATGCAGTGCCGCAAGTGGGGCAGCCGCGGGTCGAGGTCCGGGCCAAGCGGGCAGTACTGGTAGCGGAGGGTGCGCAGCCAGCCGCGCAACAGCCACGCCCCCGCGAACCCCGCGGCCTTGATGAACAGGGGGTGGCGGATCTTCATGCGGCAATTCCTTTCTGGGGCGCGCAGCGCCTCCGGCGGCCCGTCGCAGGCTCCTCCTATAGCACATCCCCGCTTTCCCGTGCCAGCCCAACCCGCCCGGTTCGCCTGCTGCTCACAGCAGCAGGTCGCGCAGCCCGCGCAGGCCGACCTCCTCGCGCGACAGGAACGGCTCGCCGTACCCCGCGCCGATCAGCCACCCCCAGTATCGGGCGCGCTCACGCAGTTCGTCGAGGAACGCCGGCCGCCCCTGGACGAACTGGGAGTGGTAGCACGCCAGCGCCCGCAGCTTCTGCTCGTGGTGGGCGGTCACGTCGAGGACGAACGACGGCTTGACGTGCAGGCGCAGGTGAACGCTGAAGTAGTAGAGGATACGCGGCGGGTAGAACGGCTCGCCGGGCATGTCCGTCTGCGTCAACTTGGCCCAGAACCGGGCCGCATCGACGAGCGCGCTCGCCTGGACGTGATCCGGATGGGCGTCCTCCCAGTAGGGGGCCAGGACGCAGCGCGGCCGCAACTCTCGGAGGACGACCGCGAGCTGGCGCCGGCTGTCGAGGTCCGCCAGCAACGCGCGGTTGGTCAGCCCCAGGTTGCCGCGCCAGTCCAGGCCGAGGGCAGCGGTGGCCGCCGCCGTCTCGCCCTGCCGGATCGCGGGGCTCCCGAACGGCGTCGGCTCGCCATCGGTCAAATCGAGGACGCCGACGGCGGCCCCCTGTGCCTTGAGCAGCAGGATGGTCCCGCCCACCCCCAGTTCGGCGTCATCGGGGTGCGGGGCGACGACGAGGTAATCGAGGTCTGCCATCTCTCCACTCTCCGGGCGGTCGATGCCCAACGGATTGTTGGAAAGCCTACAGGTGGCGCCCCGTGGGCCACGTCCCGCGCACTTCCCCCACGGGCCACGAACCGTGACTTTCCAGGCGCTGGTGTGAAACTGGGGAATCGGGGAAAACTTTAGGGTACGGCACCTTGATTTCCCTCGCGCGGTTGCCTACGATTGCCCACATTATTATCGAATTCCGGGCCGTCCCGACCTCCCCCCTTTTGTCGGCCGGGTGGCGGCGCGGAATGATTGCCGGTTTCTCTTCAATGGGTCCGGTTTTGCTCCCTCCCAGGGTGACGGCAGGGCAGCAGGCCGGGAGACAGGGGGGCCGGGTCAGTTGACCCGTCCCATGCGGCCACCAACCTACCCAGATCGCCAGCGCCGGTGGCTCAGAGAGCATCGAGAACGGCATGGCCAAAACAACTGCACC
This sequence comes from Gemmataceae bacterium, assembly GCA_020847555.1. Next base: position 2,326 of record JADLBT010000368.1, on the reverse strand, counting down.
CTCGAGCACCAAAGGCGCGGTCACATCGAAGCGGGCGGGGCGGCTGTACCGACTGCTCGTGCTCCTCGGCGGTAAACCGCAGACCCGCGCCGCGCTGATCAAGCGCCTGAAGCTCAACCTGCGCGGGTTCTACCGCGACCTGGTATCGCTCCGCGCACTGGGGGTGGTCGTCCACCTCACCGAGGGCCGGTACGCCCTGGAGGGGACGCTGGATGAAGCCCTTGACCAGCTGCCGTTCCCGGATCCCGGGCTGACGTGGAGCGAAGTGCTGGCCCTGGCGAAGGGCCGGACCGCTGCCCACCGCAAGCTCAAGGCGCAAATCGACACCCTCAGCAAGTGAGCGCGTGGCCCCCGCCCGGTGCCGCGCTCGCGGCCGACGCGCCGGTTCGGTAAAGGGTGAAACCTCCGTCCGCTCCTCCGTTCCGGGGCGGGATCCACCAGACCGCAAACGGCAAGAGGAGAAGTCAAGGGAGCCGGTATCAGGGGGTCTTCGGAGACTTCTCCCGGGAGGCCGGTTCCGTCTTCCGATACCAGGCCGGGGTGCCGAACCAGTCGTGCATTTCCCGCTCGAAGGGGGTGACCACCCCCGGCGGTTCGGGGAACTGGCCGCGGTCGCCGGTCTCCGTGATCCACACGTCCAGCGCCGCTCGCAATCGCAGAAGCGCCTCGCGGTGGGCCGGTTCCCGGGAGCCGGCCAGGTTCTCGATCTCGAAGGGGTCCGCTTTCGTGTCGAACAGCTCCTCGTCGGGGAGGCGCGGGGCCACCAGCGCCAGGGCCGGCCCCTTCAACTTGCCCTCGGCGTGCAGGCGGCGGACGAGGGGCATTACCAGGAAGCACTTCTCGCGGTAGCGGTTGAGGGCGGCGAGGGATTGCCCCGGCATGAAGTTGCGGTTGTAGCGATACCGCTCGTCGCGCACCGACCGGATGCGGTTGACCGTCTCGTCGATTCGGTCGCGGGCGCTAAAGGCGTACCGGCGCGGCGGGTCAGCGTTCTTGCCGAGGAAGATGCGGCTCTGCATCAGCGGCGGACGCTTCAGCCCCGCCAGGTCCAGGGTCGTGGCCGTCAGGTCGAGCAGGCTAATCACCTGCTCGTTCACGATGCCCGGCCGGCAACCGGCCGGCGCCGGGAAGTTCCGCGGCCACCGGATGATTAGCGGCACGCGCAGCCCGCTATCGTAGCACCAGTGGATGCCGCGCACGTCGAGCCGGCCGTTGTCGGCAAAGAAGACGACGATGGTGTCGTCTTCCAGCCCGTCGGCCTTCAGCGCGTCGAGGATCCGGCCGACGCGCACGTCCACGCCAGACACCGAGTTCAGGTAGCGGACCCACTCCTCGCGGGCGACCGGGTGGTCGGGGAAATACGGCGGCGGCGTCACCTCGTTCGGCCTGGCGATCTGCGGGTGTTCGCTCTCGCCCACCCACTCGACGCGCGTCTTCTTCGCTGTTTTGCGGTCGTAGATATCGTACTCAACCTCTGGCGTGCTGATCATCGCGAAGAACGGCTGCTTGCGGCGCAGGTCGGCCCAGCGGTCTGACTGGAAGATCGGCCCCTCGTTGACGAAGTTCAGATCGAGCTTCACCGTGCCGACGAGCCAGCGCAGGATCCGGCCGATGTTGAACGTGGCGTAGCCCGCGTCCTGGAGCCAGTGCGTCACCGGCCGCACGCCCGGCGGCAGCCGGAACTGATCGCTGCGGTGCGAGCGCATGGGGTGCGTGTCGGTCGTCGTCTGATACATGCCGACCATGAACGCGGATCGGCTGGGCGCACAGACGGGCGCAGTGGCGAAGACGCGCGTGAACCGGACGCCCTGGGCCGCGAGGCGATCCAGGTGGAACGTGCGGACGTGTTTGGCCCCGTAACAGCCGAGGTCCAGGTCGATGTTCTCCGCGACGATCCACAGGATGTTTGGGCGGCGCGGGGGCGCTTTCGGCTGGTCGCCCGCCCACGACCCCGCCGGGACGAGAGAGAGGACCAGCGCCAGGCAGAGCAGATGGAGGGCGTGCGGGCCGGAGATCTTCCGAAACCAGGGGCGGGATGGTGTGCAAGAAGCCATCTGAACCACCTCCAAACGCGGCCCCGCGCGCTCGCGCTCGCGGCTGGTAACCACCTCACCTGCAAGCGGCCACTACTTGCCGTCCTTCTGCCCGATGCAGTAGAGCCATTCCTGGCGGTTGGCGCCGACGGCGCGCAGATACAGGCGCCCGCCGCACGCCACCGGAGAGGCGAACGCCTGCTTGCCGAGCTGGTTCTCCGCGACCATCTCCAGCCGCTTCGGGTCGGCGCGAAATACGTGCGTCTTGCCCGTCTCGCCGGGGACGAGGATGT
>JADLBT010000367.1 GCA_020847555.1 Gemmataceae bacterium | reverse complement strand
GCTTGCTGACGGTGACCTTGTAACTGCCCGGAACAAGCCCGGCTTCCCCCTTTGCCCCGGTGATGACGAACTTCCCGTCGCTGCCGGTGCGTGCCATGCCGCCGAGAGTCGCCGCCTTGCCGTCGGGGAAAAAGGTGACGGCCGCCCCGTCGAGCGGCACGCCGTCACCGCAAACCACGCGCGCCGCATGGGATCATTCCTCCTCAGTCCAGGAAAGCAAACCCGCCGGGGCTTGACCCCGGCGGGCACGTTGCGGAAACGAATGAAACCTGCTGTCTGTCTCATATAAGCCGATCGGCAGCGGGCGCCGCTCCCCGTTAGGAGGCGGCTCCGCCCGCCTCCTACGGTTCTGGCTGCAGTACGCGCCGGATGACGTCGGCGTAGGCGAGAACCGAGAGGTAGTTCCGCAGTGCGTAGCCGTTGCTGCGCAGCGACGTGGCGGAGTAATCGCGGAACTTGCTCGGGCTGGATGGGTGGACGCCGTCGCGAGCGATCAGCGTCGGCACCTCGTACTCGCTACCCTTGACGCCCTTGAACTGCGGCAAGGCGCCGTTCCAGTCGTCCGGTCGGCGCTTGACGATCTCGGCGAAGTAGTCGATCAGCGGCACCTTCAGGTCGCGGGCCACGCGCCGGGCCGCCTCGGCGTACTGGTTGGCCTGCTCCAGGCGGCCGGCGCGCGGCGGGATGGTGCTGAGGATCACGACCGTCCCGTTCTTCAGGCACCGCTCCACCACGGCCCGCGTCTTCGCCTCGTACTCCTTGAGCGGCACCTGACCGATGTCGTTGGTGCCGAACATGATCAGGGCTGTCTCCGGGTTCAATTTCGCCAGCCACTTCTCGACGTTGGCGTCGGCCCAGCGGATCGTCATCGACCCGTTGCTGCCGTACTCTGGCCCCTTCCACTTGCGCCAGCACTCGGGCCGCATGTACTTCTTGACCAGCGCGTGGGCGTGGGCCATCTCCGGCGGCATGTTCCTCGGCTCGCCTTCGAGGGGCGCCCAGTAGGCCATCGTGACGGTGATCGAGTCGCCGAACTGGGCGAGCGTGCCCTTCGTGCCGGTGAAGCGGGCATGGACCTGCTTCATCGGCCCGACCCAGGCCGGGCCATCCTTCGCGTCGCCGGCACGGTGAGCGGCTGGGAGGGCGACGAGGAGGAGAAGTGCGCCGAGCGCGGCGCGGCGGCAAAGGGGTGTCAGGTGCATGAGCAGGCGCTCCTCGCGGGGTGGGATGGGGGGCCTGCTCGTATCGTATGCCCCAAAGAGTCCTTGCAAAGCCCACGGGTAGTGCCCCGTGGGCTTTCCCCAGTCCCTTGCCCCTGCACTACGCGACGCGGCGCTCGGCCCGGCGCTGCGAGGGCGTGAGGTGGAGATAGTCCTCGGCGGCCTTGACGAGGTCGAGGATGGCGGCCATTGGCGGGACGACGGTGTGCCGGCCGATGCGGCCGACGCGCTCGGCGACGCGGGCGAGGTCGAGCAGCGCGGCCAGGGCGGGAGCGTGGCGCTTGCCGCAGTCGCGGCAGACCTTCGCGCCGTCGTCGGCGACCGACAGGTGCGGGCCGTTCGCCGGGACGGTGTTGCCGCACATCCCGCAACGGGCGGACGAGGTGTGAGTCGCATCGACACGAATATTCAGCTGCGCCATGTCGCTTTGAACCTCCCTGTTCAGTGCGACGACAACCCAGCGGACCGCTTGCACGCCACAAACCAAAATCAGGCGAACCCGCCAGCGGCGGCCTCACCCGTTGTCCGACGCTGCCATTCGGCGGTCGATTGGGAAAGAGGATGTCTCCGTCAATAGCAGCTGCGGTGCCAAAAGCCGCCTGCCGCCGCGGTTCCGCCTGCGTTGCTCGAAGTGCTGGGACAGTAACGGTTTGCTGACGGGCCGCCAAAACACCCGTCATGGGTGCGGGACGCCGAGAGCTGGGTTCGCGGGTACGTTTTACAAGAAGTTGTCGCCGGGCTTACAAAACGCGCGGTGGTAAAACTTTCCCTGATGCAACCGGACCTGGCTGCCGATAGGAGTTGGTTAGGGCTCGCGCACGGCGAGCCCGAAGCGTAAGCGCGGGACAAACCAATCACCCTCGTTGACGCTTCGGGCTCGGACAACCCGGACCCTGGCGATGGTCCTCTTCCTGGGTCGTGCGTGCCGCAGGCGCACGCCCTCGGGCGGGCCGCAAGGTGGTGGTCTGCCCCGTCTGCCAGTGGTAGTAGCGCACCGCCCGCGGCGGACTACCGAGGTGTTCCCGCACCGCCAACGCCGCGATAGCCAGCCGCACCTGCCCGCGTTTCCCGCCGCGAGCGGTCCCGCTGGTCGTGTCGTGCAGCAGCACCTGCCACGTACACGCCCTGTCCCGGTAGAGGCAATCGAGGTGGCCCCGCACCATGACCGACGCGGGCAGACCAGGCGGCCGCTCCCCGGGCGGAATCGCGACCAGGTACTCGACGTCGCGCCGCCACTCGGACGCCCGTGCGAGCTGACGGAACAGCGGGGTCGCAGCGAAACGGCGGAACGCCTCCGCCAACTCTGGCGCCGGCAGCGCCCCCGTGCCGTCCAGCGCCTCCAGCGCCTGCCGCAGCAACGGTTCCCACCCGGCCGGATCCCGATAATCCCACAGCCCCAGGACCGCCCGGATGGCGCGGTCACGCATCCCGGCATCAGGGTCGGCGAACCGCTCGCCGCGCTCGCGCGGGCTCTCCCACTCCCGCCGATCGGAGCCATCTTCCGCGTCCCATCCACCCACCGGGACCACGTCCCCCGTCGCCTCCAGTTCGGCCACGTGGACGATTCGGGGGGCGCCGCCCTCCTGGTCCGCCTCGCCCCGCGCGGCCGGCCGCGCGGGGGCCGGCCGCGCGGGCGGACGCTGCGGCGGCGACGGGAAAGGCGACTCGGGCGGCGGGCAAAGGGGATCGATCACGCGCACCGCCGGCACCTTCGCAACCGGGATGCCCGGGTCGAGGCACGCCCCGGTGCGCAGGTTGAACCGCTCGGCCAGGGCGAGCATCCAGGTGCTCTGCGGGCTGAAGTCCGATGGGAGGGCGGCCGACAGCACCAGGTAATCCATCGCCCGCGTGCAGGCGACGTAGAGGGTGCGCAGATCCTCGCGCCAGTCCTCGACCGTCTCGGCCATTTCCCACGCTCGCCAGGCGAAGTCGGTAAACGGCGGCGGATCCTCGGCCGGCGGACGGACCACGCAGCCCAGGCGCGCGTCCCGGACGGCGACTGGACGATGCGGCGGGCCACCGCCGGCCGTGATGTCCGGCACGAACACGACCGGGAATTCGAGCCCCTTGGCCTGGTGGATGGTCATCAGGCGCACCACGTCGGCGCTCTCGGGCTGTGTGGCAGCCTGTTCCTCGCGCGGCTGGGAGCGTACCAACTCCCCCAGGCGGCCGATGAACTCCGCCAGCCCGAACAGCCCCGACCGATCGAACGTCCGGGCCATGTCGGTCAGCTTCCACAGGTTCGCCAGCTTGCGATCGCCGAGGAACTCGAACTGCGTCGCGGCGTCGTACCCCGAGTCGGCGAAGATTTCCCCGAGCAGGCGCGCGATCGGCAGCCGGTCCTTCAGCGCGTGCCAGCGGTCGAGGAAGCGCCGCGCCCGCGCCGCGCGCGCCTGCTGATCGTTCGGGAGGCGGGTGCAGACGGCCTCGTCGTGCAGGGTCGCCCACGGGCCGCCGGAGGAGCGTGTCAGGACGAACAGAGCCTCGTCGCTCAGGCAGCAGAAGGGCGAGCGCAGGGTGCCGGCCAGGCTGACCGCGTCCTGCGGGTTCTCCAGGGCGCGCAGCAGGTTGAGCAGGTCGTAGATCTCCTGCTGGGCGAAGAACGCCCGCCCGCCGACGAGGTAGTAATCGAGCCCGTGGCGGCGCAGGGCCGTCTCGTACAGCTGGACGTTCGTCATCGACCGGAACAGCAGCACCACGTCGCCGAGCCGCACCGGCCGCAGGGCTTCCCGGCCGCTGGCACGTTCCACCACCAGTTCCTCGCGGTTCGCGATCAGGGTGGCGATGCGGCGGGCGATCCAGTCGGCCTCGCGCCCACGCGCCTCGGCGACGAGTTCCCGCTCCTCGCGCGGCGCCCACAGGAACTCGACACACGACCCGGGATTGACCTGCGCATGGTGGGGCTGGAGCGGTTCATAGTCCTCCAGGTCGTTCGCGCGCGGCACGCTCCCGGGGCCAAACAGGGCGTTGGCGAAGTTGAGGATCGCCGGCTGGCTGCGGAAGTTGACGGTCAGGTCCAGGCGCCCCTCGTGCGGCATGCGCCGCTTCAGCTGCTGGAACAGCTTCACGTCCGCCTGACGGAAACGATAAATCGACTGGCTGTGATCGCCGACCGCGAACAGCCGGCCGCCGGTCAGCCCGGCACCTGCAAGCAGTTCGACGAACTCCATCTGCACCGGGTCGGTGTCCTGCAGTTCGTCGATGAGGAGGAACTGGAAGCGGCGCTGCAGCCGCTCGCGCACGTCGGGATGGTCGCGGAGCAGGTCGCGGCTGCGTACCAGCAGGTCGTCGAAATCGACCACGCCGTGGCGCCGCTTCAGCTGGCGGTAGGCGCGGGCCGCCTCCTCGGCGACGCGCGCGAAGCGCTGTCCCGTCTCGGCCGCCGTGACGAGATCCTCCGGCTCCTCCAGGAACAGGCTCAGGCGCTTCGGGAGGCTGTCGCGGAAGTCCGTCAGCGCGTCCTTGATGATCTCGTACACCTCTTCCGACGGCCACGCCTTCGCGCGCTCGGTCCCGACCCTGGCAGCCTCGGTCAACTCCTTCACCGCCGCGGCCAGGTCGGCCGCCTCGGCCAGGCGCGGCAGGCGGTCCAGCAGCAGGGCGACGTTGGCGGCCATCTTCGGCCCGAGGCATGGCGTGGTACGCAGCAGCCACAGGCAGCGGGCAATTTTCGGCGTGGCGGCGGTGAGGTAGCGGACGTAGCGCGGCAGCAGTTCGCGGCGGGCACGCTCGCGCCAGTCCGCGGCGAGAGCCGTCGGCGGCAGTTCGGCCAGGGGCAGTCGCTGGGCGGCTTCGCTCGCCTCCGTCAGGCCGGTGACCGCCTCGACGGTGGAGCGCCAGCCGTACAGCAGGATCAGCTCGCGCAGGTCGCGCCCGACGGACGTCTCGGCAGTGAGCAGCCCCTGCAAGCACGCCACCAGAGCCTCGCGCCGCAGGTTGGCGGCCAGGTAATCCTCGAGGATCTCAAAACGCGGATCGAGCCCGGCCTCAACAGCGTGCTGGCGCAGCAGGTTACCGCAGAAGGCGTGGATGGTGCTGATCTGCGCCGTCTCCAGCCCGCGCAGGTGGTCGTCCCAGCGCCGCACCTTGTCGTCGGTCGCCGCCCGTTCGAGGTGGGCCTGGGCCGCCTTGCGGATGCGGTCGCGCATCTGCCGGGCGGCGCGCTCGGTGAACGTGATCGCGACGATCTGGCTCACCGCCGCGCCGTCCTCTTCCAGGTGCGACAGGTAGCGGCGCGTCAGCACGTGGGTCTTGCCGCAGCCGGCGCCGGACGAGAGGAGGACCGACACCTCGCGGCGGAAGACCGCGTCGCGCTGCTGGTCGGTTAGCCGATCACCGGGAGCGGGAGTTGCCATGCCTTCTTCTCCACGACGGCGCGCACCTGGCTGATGCGGCACACCTGGGCGTAATCGCACGTCTGGCTGCAGTGTTCCGACCGCGGCCTGAGCGGGAACTCGCCGCCGCGGATCCGGGTAACGAGAGTGACAATCCACTGTCGCAGCGTCTGGCGTACCTTGCGCCACGCCTCCGCCTCGTCCAGCCAGGCGACGTGCCGCTGCGGCCAGGCGGGCAGGGCGACCTTCGGCCCGGAGTCGGCCACCAGCCAGTACGCCATCCCGAGCGGTCGCGCTTCCTTCGCCGCCAGCAGCACCTGCTCGACGGCCAGGGCGTACAGCATCAGCTGCAGCTTGCGGAACTCCTTCAGGTCGCCGCCCGTGTAGTATGCCGCGCGCCCGGTCTTGTAGTCGATGATCCAGAACCCGACGCCCCCGCCGGGCAGGTCCGCGACGTCCACCCGGTCGATGCGCCCGCTGACTCGCACCTCGACGTCCCCATCCGCGATCACCAGCGGCCCGTGCATCGCCTCACCGTCGGCGGCCGGCAGGCCGAACCCGACCTCGAAGAATTCCGGCCGCGGCCGGACGCCGCGCGGCACCCACGGCTCGACGAACTTCTGCCAGTGCGGGCGGTAGCGCCGGGCCATGCGCTGCAGGCGTTGCCCCTCCAGTCGCCACAGCGCCGCGCCGGCCGGGCTGGCGCGGACGGCGCACTCGTCGATCGCCTCGGCCAGGCGCTGCGCCAGGTGGGCATCGACCTCCTCGGCGGGTTCGTGGACGCCGGCCTGACGCAGCTGGGTGTGCAGCCGCGCCAGGGCGCGATGGAACGCCAGGCCGCGGTCAGTGCTCTCGATCTCCTCGCTCGGCTCCTCCAGCGGTTCCAGCCGGAGGACATTGTCGAGGTAGAACTTGAACGGGCAGGCGATGTAGTTCTCCAACGCGGTCGGACTGAGGATGCGCTCCGGGCCGAACATTCGGCGCACCTCGGCGATCACCGCCGGATCGCGCAGCAGGCCGTCGTAGGGGTTGTGGTCGGCCGCGTGGAAGCGCAGGCGGGCCAGCTCGGCCGCATCAGCCAGGTTGGCACACAAATCAGGAGGGAAATCTAAAGCCCACGGGCCGCGTCCCGGGGGGGAAGTCTCCGGCGCTCCGCCCACGGGACACCACCCGTGGTCCTTGAGCCCTTCACCATGCAGCGCCGCCTGCACACGCCGCTCGGCCGGTGACAGCGGACTGTCGCGATCGTACCCTTCGATCAGCATGCGTCGGGTTTCGCGCGGGACGGCGCCCGGCGCGAAGCAGTCGCGCAGCCGCTCCAGGAAGGAACTCGGCAGCAGTGCCTGCCCCCTCTCGTCCACTGCCGGGTAGCTCAGGACCAGGCGCCGGCGGGCGCGCGTCACCACCTGGTAGAATAGCAGCATCTCGTCGGACAACAGGTCTTCGAGCGGCGGGAACGCCAGTCCCTCCTGGCGCAGCGCCTGCCGCTCCTGCTCGTCGAAGAACGACTCCGCCGCCAGGCGCGGGAAGCTGCCCTCGCCGAGTCCCATGACAAAGACGTGATCCGCGTGGAGGGCGCGTGCCAGGGGGGCCGACAGGACGCGCACGCGCCCGGGGCCGCGCGGCGTGCGCGCCAGGCCCGCCTCGGCTGCCAGGGTGGTCAGCAGGCGGTGAAACTGCGACCGCTCGAGCGGCCGCCCGTCGGGGTGGAAGCCCTGGTCGAGGCGGAGCCAGCGCTGCAGTTCGTCCCCAAGGTAGGCGAGAGCTGCCGCATCCGCCGTGGACGCCGCAGCGGCGCGGGCAAGGCCCAGTTCCCCCGTCAGGCGGTGCAGCCAGGCGACGTGGTCAGCGAGCGGCGCGCGGAGCGGGGCCGCGTCCCAGGTGTGAAAGAACTGCTCCAGGAACGCGCGGCACCGTTTCGCCAGCTCGTGCGTGCGCTGACGGCGCGATTGCTCGGCCTGCTCGTCCTCCAGAGCCGGCGGCACGCTCTCGGCCCAGCGCCGCACGGCCCGCAGGTAGACGTCGCGGCCGCGCGGCTCACCCAGCAGCCGCAGCAACGCCTCGCCGTGCTGGGCAATGTCCGGACAGACGCGCGCCGCCGGCCAGTCCGGACGGAAGTACCCGCTGCGCAGCAGGGCGGTCACCTGCGCGAACGACCACTCCTCGTCAGGAAGGCGCAGCGCCCGCAGCAGGGTCGCGATGGCGGGGTTGCGCAGAATCGGCTCGGTGCCCTCGACGTCGTGCGGGATGCCGTACTCGGCGAAGACCTCGCGGACCAGGTCGGCGTAGGGCGCCAGGTTGCGCAGCGTGACGAGAATGTCATCCGGCTGCACGCCCTCCAGCAGCAGCCGCTTGATCTGGCGCGCCACCATGCGCGTCTCGCCGACGGCGCCGGGCGCCTCGATCAGTAACAGGCCGGCGGCGTCAGTAGCGCGGTTGACCTGCTTGAGCGGTCGGAAGAGTTCGCGCTCCAGGTGGGCGAGACCGCAAGGAACATGCTCGCCCTCCCCCCTTGCCCCATTGCGCCGTGCCCGGTCCGCGCGCGGCAGCCGTTCCACGACCGGCGTGAGCGACTGCAACCGGGCGAGCGTGGCGCGGGATCGGCGGAACGTCTCGGCCCGGTCCGCGCTGGTGTCGTCCGGCAGCGTGACCCACAGTTCCTCGATCCACCCGGCCACTTCCGTCAGAATCTCGCCCTGCGTCCGCGTGAAGTCGGTACAGCCGTCGAGGAAGACGGCGCGAACGTGCTCGAACGGCCGGCGCACCTTGCGGTGCAGCAGCTCGCGTGCGTACCAGAACCGGCCCTCCAGGTCGAACAGGCGGTGCCGCACCAGGCGCTCCTGGTAAGCGCCGTAGAGCAGGGCGCACTGCTCCTCCTTCGGGAGGATCTGGCCGCCGGGGGCGGTGAGGGCGCGGCGGACGACGGCGCGGGAGAAGTCCCCGGCCCAGATCTCGTTCTGCTTCAGTTCCGCGAGCAGGGCGAACACCGACTCGCCGAACCCGCGCGTGTCGATGATGCGGTGAAAGTGCCCGAGTTGGCCGCGAGCGTGCAGTTCCGCCACCAGTTCCTCGGCGAGCAGGCGGCGCTGCAGGTGCGACAGCGGGCGGACCGTGGCATCGTTGCAGCGCACGATCTCGTCGGCGAAATCCTGGAAGGTGAAGAGGTTCGCCGTCAGTCCGCCCCCTGTTTCCGCGAGTTGCCGGCGCACGCCCTCGAGGGCGCGCCGGGTCGGGGCGAGCCACAACACCGCGCCGGGAGCCTCACGAGCGAGCGTGCGGTAGCGGTCCAGCAAGCGCTGTGTCTTGCCGGAGCGGGCGGGGCCACAGAGGACGCGAACAACGGCGGGCATGACGATTCCCGAACCAGGGTCAGGAGACAGGGACCGTCATCCACTATCGCGTTCTGCCACCGCGCAGACCAGAGCACTTTTCGGCTCACCACGCGCCCGGCGCTGGCGCTCCGGGCTGGTGCAGGAAGTCTAATGCGATGCTCAGCGCAACCGCACGCGCTTGACGCGCCGCGACCCGAAGCGCACGATCAGCCCGTCCGTGACCGTCACCACCGCCTTCGGATCGGTGATCTTCGTTTTCTCGGACCCGATGTTCACGCCTCCGCCCTCGACCGCCCGGCGGCCCTCGTTGTTGCTCGCGACCATCTTCAATACCACGAGCAGTTTGCTGATGCCCATCTTCTCGTCGGTCAGTTCCGACGCGGAGATGGTAACCTCTTCGATCTCTGTGGGATCTTCGCGAATGGAGAAACGCTTGACCCACTCCGCCTCTGCCGCCCGCGCCGCGTCGGCGCCGTGGTAGAACGCGACGATGTCGCGTCCGAGCGCCTTCTTCGCCTCCATCGGGTGCGTGCGCTGCGGGTCGGTCAGGCCGCCAATCTCCGCCTCGGTGCGGTCCGTCAGCAACTCGAACCACTCGCGCATGAGGTGGTCGGGGATGCTCATCGTCTTGTCGAACTGCACCTGGGCCGGCTCGCCGACGCCGATGTAGTTGCCGAGACTCTTGCCCATGCGCCGCTCGCCGTCCAGGCCGCGCAGGATCGGCAGCGTCAGGCAGATCTGCGGCTCCTGCCCGGCGTCTTCCTGAAGGCGGCGGCCGACCATCAGGTTGAACAATTGCTCGCTGCCGCCCAGTTCCACGTCGGCCTTGATCTCGACGCTGTCGTGCCCCTGCATCAGCGGGTACAGGCACTCGTGCAGATAGATCGGCACGGATGGCTCCGCCCGGAAGCGCTTCGTGAAATCGTCGCGCTCGAGCATGCGCTGCACCGTCATCTTGCTGGTCAGTGCCATCACGTCGAGGAACCTGAATTTCTTGAACCAGTCCCCGTTCTGTCGAACTTCCGTCCGTGGGATCGTAGGACAACCTGGGTGATCGCCCACAACGATTTTTCCTGTTGTGGTATGCTTCCAACCCTTCTTACCCTTCTGCTTGCCGCGCTTCACTTCGTGGGGTTGCCACGGGTCCGGTAAGTTGATGGTGCCTGAGAAGTCGATGACCTTCGACACCTGCGTCAGGTAGTCGCGGGCGTTCGCTTCCACTTGCTCCTGCGTCAGGCGGGCGCGCGTCTGGTCCCGGCCGCTCGGGTCGCCGACGAGCGCGGTGTAGTTGCCGATGATCAGCACCGCCTGATGGCCCAGTTCCTGAAAAAGGCGCAGCTTGCGCAGCGGGACCGTGTGGCCGAGGTGGACGTCGATGCCGGTCGGGTCGATGCCGTACTTGACGCGCAGCGGTTTGCCAATCTTGACGCTGCGTTCGAGTTTCTTGCGGAACTCGTCCTCGGGGACGACCTGCTCGGCGCCGCGGCGGATCAGGGCCAGTTGCTCCTCGACCGATTTCACGGCATTACCTCGCCAGCAAGGAGTTCTTCTCCCCTCTCCCCTGGTGGGAGAGGGGTCGGGGGAGAGGGGAGCAAGAGTGAGGCTCACGAATACATCTGGAAGCGCCCGACGGCCTCAAAGGCATTGACATGGTGCTCGACCAGCGGTTCGCGCCGGCCAGCGGGCCAGCTCAACGCGAGGACGTCGAACCGGGCGGGGTGGTTGAGCAGGCCGCGCTCCTGCAGGAAGTGCAGCGCCAGTTTCGTCAGCCGACGCTGCTTGGCGGCATCGACAGACGCGGCCGGCCTGGTGATGTCGTCGGTGCCCGTCGAACGCACCTCGACGAGGACGACACAGCGGCCGTCCACCGCCACCAGGTCGATCTCGCCGTGTGGGCAGGTGTAGTTGCGCGTGACAAGGCGGTAGCCGAGGGTCTTCAGGAAGCGCGCCGCCGCGCGCTCAGAGCGCGTGCCGAACCAGCGGCGCCACCAGGGCCTGCGGGCGGGAGATTCGGCCATGAGAGCACGGGGGTAAGATCCGAGCCCGACGCGCCAGCGAGGGGCTTGTTGTGTCCCTCGCTGGCGCTTCGGGCTCGGACGGCTGCGGATGACCTGGCCTGCGGTTACTTGGCCTCCGCCTTGGCCTTCTTCGCGGCGCGGGCGGCGGCCTCGGCGCCCTTGGGCTTGCGCTCGCGCAGGCGGGTCGCCGTGCCGACCCGGTCGCGCAGGTAGTACAGCTTCGCGCGCCGTACGGCGCCGGTGCGCTTTACCTCGACCTTGAAGATGCGCGGCGAATGGATCGGGAAGGTACGCTCGACGCCCTCGCCCTGAACGATGCGACGCACCGTGAACATCTCGCGCATGCCCTCGCCGCGCTTCGCGATCACCACGCCGTTGAAGATCTGCACGCGCTCCTTCTCGCCCTCGAGGATGCGCTGGTGTACTTCCACCTGATCGCCGATCTCAAAGCGGGGCGGCTCCGGTTTCAGGTTCGTCTGTTCCACCAGTTCGATGAATTGGTTCTTCATGACTGCCTCCCGTTACTGGCTCTGAATGTCCCTGGATCGGACCCGGGTCGGCCGTCCCCGCGGGCACGGGTCGGGCTCTGCGCTGGCTCCGGGCCTCGGATTGTTCGCTGCGCCATTTCGCGACCGCCTGATGATTCCCGCTCAGCAGGATCTCGGGCACGGCCATCCCGCGGAAGGACCGCGGGCGCGTGTATTGCGGATACTCCACCAGGCCGGGCGTGCTGTGCGATTCCTCGGACAGGCTCTCCGCGTCGCCGAGCACGCCGGGCACGAAGCGGACAACGGTGTCAATCACCACCATTGCCGGCACCTCGCCGCCGTTGCAGACGAAGTCGCCGACTGAGATCTCACGCGGTTTCAGCCCCAGCCGCACCCGCTCGTCGAACCCCTCGTAGCGCCCGCACAGCAGGAGCAGACGCTTGTGGCCGGCCAGTTCCGCGACCACCGTCTGCGTCAGGCGCTCACCGGCCGGGGTGAGCAGGATGAGTTGCCCGGGTTCGGTCGCCTTGCTTTGCACGTCCTCGACCGCCGCGAAGACCGGCTCGGGCATGAGCACCATGCCGGGGCCGCCGCCGAACGGACGGTCGTCTACCTTGTGGTGCCTGTCCTTCGCCCAGTCCCGGAGGTTCCAGAGGTGGACCTCCACCAGGCCGGCGTCCAGGGCAAGCTTGAGGATACTCTGGGTCAGGTAGCCCTGGAAGATGTCCGGGAACAGCGTCAGGACGTCAAAACGCATACGCTACGCAACTGGCCACAGCTGAACGCGGATAAAGACAGAAACCGAATTACCAACCAGCAAGCAAGAGCCAGCGCGAGCCTGGGCAAAACCTCTCTTGCCCCTTCGCGTCTTCCTGTCTTGATCCGTGTTCATCTGTGGCCAGTGACCTAGCTGGTCGGCGCGGCGCCTTCGGCAGCGGGCGCGGGCGGCGGCGCGGCGGCCAGTTCCTCAAACTTCTTCATGTACTTTCGGAGCAGCACGCCGACTTTCTCGCTCGGCAGGGCGCCGACGCTCATCCAGTACTTGATGCGGTCGGGCCGCAGCTGGACGCGATCGTCGGTGTTCCTGACCATCGGATCGTAGGAGCCCAGTTCCTCCAGCACCCGACCGTCACGCGGCTGGCGCGCGTCGATGGCCACGATGCGGTAGTACGGGCGGTGCTTCCGGCCCAGCAACTTCATGCGAATGCGAACTGCCACGGCGTCTTACCCTTCAACCATCAGGTTCTGGTGTCCGTTTCCCGGGAAATAGAACAGAATAGAGAAGCGGCAGCCGGGGTCAAGAGGGAACCCGGCGCTCTTGCGTCCCCTCTCCCACGAGGGGAGAGGGGCGAAGACAAACCTGGCCTACTTCCGTTTCTTGTCCTGTTTCTTTTTCTTCTTCCGCTCCTCGGCACGTTCCTTGGCGGTCTTGCGGTGGCCGGTGCCGATCTTCGTCTTCGGCATCATCGCCCCGGGCTGGAACATGCCCGCCTTGCCCATGCCGGTGATCATCTTGATGCGCTGCCACATGCTCATCTCGGCCATCTGGCGCATCAGCGTTCGGATCTGGTCGAACTGATGGATAAACTGCTTGATCTCGTGCGGCTCGACCCCGCTGCCCGCGGCGATGCGGCGCCGCCGGCTCATGTCGATGACGTCCGGGTCGTGCCGCTCCGCCTTCGTCATCGAGTCGATCATCCCCTGGATGCGCTTGAGCGCCTGCTCGGGATCCTCGCCGTCGGGGATCATCTCGCTCATGCCGGGCATCATCTGCGCCAGCTGCTTCATCCCGCCCATCTTCTGCATCTGCACGAACTGCTGGCGAAAATCGTCGAGGGTGAAGTTGCCCTTGGCGAGCTTCTTCTGCTGCTTCTCGATCTCCTCCTGCGACAGCTGCTGCTGGACCTCGGCGACCTTCTGGACCAGACCCATGATGTCGCCCTGGCCGAGGATGCGCTGAGCCATGCCCTCCGGCCGGAACTCCTCCAGCTTGTCCAGCTTCTCGCCGACGCCGACGAACTTGATCGGCACCTGCGTCACTTCCTTGATCGACAGGGCGGCCCCGCCGCGCGCGTCGCCGTCGAGTTTCGTCAGGATGACGCCGTTGAGATCCAGCGCGTCGTTGAACGCCTTGGAGCTGTTGACCGCATCCTGCCCGGTCATCGCGTCGCAAACGAAGAAGACCTCGTCCGGCTTGACGACGCGGTCGATCTGCTTCAGTTCCTCCATTGGCATCTCGGCGACGTGCAACCGGCCCGCCGTGTCGAGGATGACCGTATCGAGGAGGGTCCGTTTGGCCTGGGCGACGGCGTTGCGGCAGATATCGACCGCCGACGGGCCGCGATAGGTGCCGTCGGGGCCGTGCTCACCCTCGGCGTAGACCGGCACGTTCAGCTGTTCGCCGATCACTTTGAGCTGCTGGACGGCGGCGGGGCGCTGCAGGTCCACCGCCACGAGCATCGGCTTGCGGTTGTGGCGGTCACGCAGGGTGAGAGCGAGCTTGCCGGCCGTCGTCGTCTTGCCGCTCCCTTGCAGGCCGCAGAGCATGATCACCGTCGGCCGGTCCTTGGCGAAGTGGAACCGATGATCGACCGGCCCCATCAGCTGGACGAGTTCCTGGTAGATGGTGCCAACGATCTGCTCGCTGGGGTCGAGGCTGCGCAGCACCTGCTGGCCGAGCGACTTCTCGGTGACGCGCTTGATGAAGTCGTTGACGACGGTGTAGTTGACGTCGGCGTCGAGGAGGGCCTTGCGGACCTCGCGCAGACCGTCCTGGACGTTGGTCTCGGTGATACGTCCCCGGCCGCGCAGTTTCTTGAAGGCGTCGGACAGCCCTCGGGAGATCCCCTCGAACATGTTTGCCACCCCTCGGTTCGGGACCGGGATGCCTCGGTATCGTTACCCTGGTCGGGCCTGCTCAACCCGCCGCCGGCGCTCGCCCACGTCCAAGTCAAAGAAGGACAGTGAATTATGGATTATAATCGACGGGCCAGTCGTACGCAACCGGACCGGCGCGCGGGCCGGACCTTTTCCGGTGCCCATCTTCAGCATAACAGGACGCCCGCGCAGTCCCATCTCTCTCTCAAAGCCCACGGGCCGACGCCCGTGGGCTTTAGGGGAGGCAGTCACCTTGTTCCTTGCCCTTCACCTTCTCGAACACGATGACGTGCTGCCAGGGGAGGGTGCCGAGGGTGCGCGCATGCCGAAGCGGGTGCGGCTCCATTTCCTTGAGCACCTGGCGCTCGCTCATCTTGTGAACGCGCTTGATCGGCACCTTGTCGTCTTCCAGCCGGAACTCGACGAACACCATCCGTCCGCCCGGCCTGAGCGCCTTCACCATCGCCTGCGTCATCTCGTGCGGGTGGGAGAACTCGTGGTACACGTCCACCAGAAGGATCAGATCGACCGACCCCGGCGGCAACTTCGGGTCGGTCAGGGTGCCGTGGACCGGGACCACGTTCGTCAGGCCGGTGAGCTTGACGCGCTGGCGGATGATGGCGAGCATCTGGGGCTGGATGTCCACTGCATAAATCTTGCCCTTCTTGCCGACCACCTTGGCCATGCGGAAGGTGTGGTAACCGCTGCCGGCGCCGACGTCGGCGACCACGTCGCCGGGCTTGAGCTTGAGGAGGGTGAGCATCTTCGAGGCGTGCTCCTCCTTCTCGCGCTCGGGGCGCTCGAGCCAGCCGGCTGCCTGGTGGCCCATGACGTGGGCGATCTCCCGGCCCATGTAGAACTTGCCGATGCCGTCGGGGTCGTGGTCCCGGCGGTGCTCATAGCGCGGCGGGGCGGGCTTTCCGGCCGGCTGGGCGTGCCCCAACCCGGCCAACGCGGCGAAAAGGACGCCGACGACGGCAGTGATTCTCACGGCGAGATCCCTCGTGGCGGATGTCGTGGATCGGTTCTCATGCCGCGCGGAGCGGCCCCTGCCATCATAGCTACCCAGTAACCCCGCTGCGCGGCAGAACCGAGATCGAGATAGGTTCCGGTTACCAGCCCGGAGCGCCAGCGCCGGGCTGGTTAAATCGGGGACGAGCGAATAATTTATTTCTCCACAGAATTTCATTGTATTATCATCGTTTCCTCTGTAAACTCATCAAGAAGACAGTCCTGCCCGAAACAGCGTTGCGCGGGCTGGTTTGCTTGCACCAGATTAACAGGTGTGTGTTCCCCACCAGGCGCGCAACCTCCCTCCGACTGAATTGACAGCAAACGTGCTGTCAACAACACATGTGGATGGTGTACGTTTTTTCACGCCTCCCATCCAACAACCCCGACGGAAAGCGACCGGAATCTTAACATTTGTTCTGTTGAGTCATGTTCCGTTTCTTTGTTTCGGAGTCGTGTCATGCCTACTCTCTCCTCGCAACAGCGCAGGAAGCCCGCTGGGTTCACCCTGATCGAGTTGCTCGTCGTGATCGCCATCATCGCCATCCTGATCGGCCTGCTGCTGCCCGCGGTGCAGAAGGTGCGCGAGGCAGCCAACCGCGCCCAGTGTCAGAACAACCTCAAGCAACTGGGCCTGGGCCTGCACAACTATCACGGCACTTACAAGAAGCTGCCCGTGGGTCAGTTCAACGACGACAACCGTAACTGGGGTTGGGGGACTGCCATCCTGCCCTACATCGAGCAACAGGCGATCTATAATGCGCTTAGGGTAGGCATATGGAGCAATTTCGCCATCTTTATTCCTGGCGGTGGCCCAAACAATGGCTGCCCGGGCCAGGCGTCCGGCTTTAACGCGGACAGCCTGAACACGACCCAGGCTGTGGGAAGCGTCATTCCCCCCGCAGGCCCCATCGGTGGTTGTATCGTCAACACCACGGCTGGCGGCGGCGCGGCAACAACGATTCTCCCGGTATTCATGTGCCCCAGCGATCCCTGGCCCAGTCAGGCGAACGGTGGCTATGGGAAATCGAATTACCTGGCGTGCATGGGCAGCGACACCAGCGCGGGAACCTGGGCCAGCTGGAGCGCCCCCAACGGGAGCACCATGAACGGTTGCCTCGTCCAGTCCAACAACAACTACAACACCTGGGCCGTTAGCCTGCCCCAGATTATCGATGGCTCGAGCAACACCGTGGTCGTCGGCGAAGTCACCTTTTCCGACCCGACCAATACTACTTCGAGGTACACCGCCGCCACGACCAATTTCCCCATCTGGGCCGGCGGCCACCCGTCGTTCCAGGGGCAGGGCTATCAGCACAACTACTTCCGCGTCATGGACATCGCCTACCCCCTCAACCCGAAGGGACTGGGGGGGACTAGCCCCAACATATTCGCCGAACGGTGTTTTGGTAGCCAGCACAACGGTGGGGCCAACTTCCTCATGGGCGACGGAGCGGTTCGCTTCATCACCGACACCATCAACGGCGTGACCTACAGAGCCCTGGGGACGCGCAACGGCGGCGAAGCCGTCTCCAACGACATCTAAATACCGAATCGCCCTGGCCATTCTGCTTGCCGCTGGCGGCAAGCAGAATGGCCAGGGCGATTCGGGACCGAGGTCTTTTCGCTGCACGCATCGCAGCGATTCAGAACGTTCGGAAGGGAAGCGGGTGGCTTTTCCTCGGTGTTGCTGTAACCTGGCAGCCGAGAAAAGCCACCCGCCGTTTTTTGCTGGTCTTGCTGAAGTACCAGCGGTCTTTGGGCTGCCTTCTTTGAGGCTGAAGATGATGAAGCACGGTTATCCAACCAGGCGCCTGCGGGGACTCTGGATCGCGATCATCCTCTGTATCGCCTGCCCGGTGGGCCTGGTCGGTTGTGGCGGAACGACCCTGGCCCCGGTGAAAGGCACCGTGAAGTACAAGGGGAGTCCGGTGAAGGGCGGCAACCTCACCTTCGCCCCCGTGGGCAAAGGCGGAGAGGCACCAGGGAGGCCGGCCGTCGCCACGGTGCAGCAGGATGGAACTTACAAGCTGACGACCGAGGGACGCGAGGGGGCGGTGGCAGCGCGTCACATGATCGTTTACAATCCCCCGGGGCGAACTGAGGAGTGGAAGGACACCAAATCCGACCCCCCGCCGCCTCCCTACATGGGTCTGGTGCCCAGGCAGACTGAAGTCGAGGTCAAGTCAGGCGAGAATACCATCGACATTGAACTGGTGCCAGGACGGCGAAAATAGGAACTCAACTCCGGGTTCGAGCGTTTCTCACTGGTGCTGCGGGCTTTTGTTGGCGAGCCCAGTCGCGACAACCCTCTCGGCCAAACTTCAGTCCACTTCCAGGGCACCGGGTCAGCCCGTCCCGCCGGTTCTCACCTCCGGGTTCGGTAAGGGCCTTGCGACAAAACTCCGCGTTGCCGTTCGTTCCTATCCGAGGCCGAAGCGTCAGCGAGGGACAAGTCTCATCCCTCGCTGACGCTTCGGCCTCGGATAGCAGTGGAGAAGGCGAGCCGTATCTCTGTACGCATGTACCCATGTGAGATGGGGCAGAAATCTCGGAATTATGAGGAAGTTCTCCTTGACATCTCATTAATTCGTCATTAATCTTGATTCATCTTTCTCTAATTCAAAGCTCGGGAACAACCTGAGAGCGCGTCTGTTTCCTCCCCGCATCCTGTCCTGAACGGCGCGGAGAGGAACAACTCGCGACGGCGTGCCTCCAGGACAGTTCTCGTGTGCGTTGCCGAGAGTAAATCCGCCCCCTCCTGTCATTTGTCGCTTCTTGTGAGGGTGGCTCTCATGCGCCAGTCCCGTGTCCTGCGTCGGTCGGCGTTCACGCTGATCGAACTCCTCGTCGTGATCGCGATCATTGCCATCCTGATCGGCCTGCTCCTGCCGGCCGTCCAGAAGGTGCGCGAGGCGGCCAACCGCGCCCAGTGCCAGAATAACCTCAAACAGATCGGTATCGCCCTGCACGCCTACCACGATTCGTACAAGCGTCTCCCCCCCGGCGCCGCCAACAACCGCACCCCGTTCGGCACGGCCGGCGGCCGTCAGTGGGGGTCGTCGTGGCTGGCGTACATCATGCCGTATGTCGAACTTGGCGCCCCGCACCGGATCGCTCGCCTCGGCACCAACCTGCAATATAACAACATCCAGATCCGGCGGGGTATCGGCGACCTCGCGGGTCGGCCCACCTTCGCCGTGTACAGGTGCCCGTCGTCCCCGCTGACCATCACGCACTCCCTGTCCACCACCGCCCCCGGCTCCATGGTGCCTGATTATGTGGGGATCGCCGGCAATGTCCGGGGTTTCGGTGGAGTCACCGGCCATACTCAGTACACGACGCCGTACGGCCCGCACGCGATCAACGGCATCCTGCACTACAACTCGCGCACGAACTTGATGGGGATCACGGACGGGACGAGCAACACCCTCATGGTCGGCGAGGTCGGTCAGTGGGTCTACCAGGGCAACAGCGCCAGAACCCCGCGGGACTGGCGGCCGTCCATCCAGCACGGCTTCGCCATGGGCTGCAACGGGAACAACAACAGCACGAGCGCGCTGCCGAACAACAGCAATGGGCGGGTGTTCAATACCACCACCATCCGGTATCTGATCAACCATGGCACGTCCCCAAACGCGCCGCTCGGGAACACCACCTCGTGCACCACGGGAATATGCCAGAACGCGGGGAACAACAACCCGCTGCGGTCGGCCCACACCGGAGGAGTCAACGTCCTGCTCGGCGACGGCTCCGTCCGCTTCCTCCAGGACACCCTCACCGCCGTCGTCCTGGCCCGCCTCGCCGCTCGCAACGACGGCCTGCCCGTCACCCTCGACTAGATTCTTTCTGGGAAGGCCCACGGGGCGCCACCCGTGGGCCTTCCCAGAAATAACCTGGCGATTCGTTGCAGCTGAACTGATTACCAGCCACGCGCGCGAGGAGCGTCCTCCCTGCGGTTTTTTCTCAAACCAGGAACCACGTACAACGTCCGGAGGTGTATTGCCCAGTGCCTCTGGCAGGAGTGTGCTGCGATGTCTCGAATGCGCTGGGTATGGTCCGCCGCCCTCGTACTGGCGTGTGGGTGTGCGCGGGGGCCGGCAATCGAGCCGCCGCCGAGCCACGACGTCAAGGGGCGGGTGACGGTGGACGGCAAGCCCTTGGCGGACGGGGAGATCACGTTCGAGATCGTCGGCCAGGTGCCGAGCATCCTGGAAGTCAAGGGGGGGGCATTCGCCGGCCAGGCGTGCGAGGGGAAGAATACCGTCCAGATCCGGGCGTACAGGGCCGGGCCGCCGCTGGACACCGATCCGGGTGGCCCGCCGACCAAGGTCAACTATCTCCCGGCACGGTACTCCGACGAATCCACTCTCACTGCGGAGGTGAAACCCGCCGCCAACGACTTCTCCTTCGCCATCAAAAGCAACTAGAGCGAGTGCAGTGCCCCCCGCGGGCTTTACCAAAAACCTTGACGCACCATCCTCCTTGACCCTGCTTGGGCCGGTTGAGGAAAGGCAGGAAAAAGCCGATAATATCCTTGACGCTTCCCCCGGGGCGGTTATAGTAACAAGTGGTTAGGAGCTTCTCTCAGGCACGTGCCTTCGACGAATCAGGCCGCTGGGGCGGCCAGGCCGACAAGGCCTCGACCCGAACGGCGACCGCTGAACTTCTCGTCAGAGTTGCATCCGGGAAGCTCCACGAACTGGGGAGCCGTCGCCGGTGGGATCTCGGCGTTACGTTCTCAGGTGGCTCTGGAGTCCTCTCCACGCCTGACAGGCGTACCCACATGGGGCCCTGAGAGACCCGATAAGTTCTCACCAATCCTGCCCCCGACGGCTCTTCCGGCACCACGACTGAAGGAGGTGTGCCAGTCGATCAACCAAACGAGTCGCTTGGCGGAGCCCGTCGCTCGGTTTGATTTCGGTGCATACGCCCTCGGGTGTGGCTGCGCTGGCCCCTGTGCCCGCTCCCCCGAGAAACCAGATAGGTAGTTTCCGATCCACCCCGGCGACGGACCTCTCGCACTTTTGAGCGCTCCCGGCCTTGCCGGCCAGGGGCGGATCGAACTTCCAACCCCTGCAGGGGTGATCGCGACCCGTCTCCTCCCCGGAAACGGGTCGCGGTCTTTTTCTATCCCCTCTCTCTTCCTTCTCCGCTCGCGCACTCAACCCAGGGCGAACCGCACCCTCGGTGTCCATCCCGACGAAGCTCCATGCGGCTGCGGCGGACACATTTCGCCGCGGAGGGAATGCTTGAAGGATCGACCGGGGCGCGGTACTGTGTGAATCTAACGATCTCGTCGCAATCCCGACGGCCCCATTGTTCTTGCCTCGTGATGGTATGTTTCCGCTCCCCTTCGCTCAGCTGGCACAACCGACGTCCGCCGACCTCCCGGGGTGGATCCTGTACGGGGCTGCGGCGCTGCTGGTGGTTGTGGTTCTCGTGGGCGGGTGGCTCGCTTTCGGCCGCGGGCCGCGCATGCGCCGCGGCCTGCGGCGCGTCGGCCGCCTGCGTCAGGCGGGGGAATGGCGGCCGGCCCTGGCCCTGGTCCGCGACCTGCAACTGCGCGTCAACCAGGCTTCCGTATGGGCGTCGCGCCTGCGCACCGCGGAGAGCGCGTGTCTGAGCACCGCCGGCGCCGCCGCGATTGCGGCGGGGGACTACGAGAAGGGGTTGGAATACCGGCTCAACGCGGTCGCCCTGGTCGGACTCGGAGAGGCCGCGGTCCGCGCGGCGGTGATCGAGCAGATGCTCGCCGAGGTACGCCGCCTGTTCGCCGGCACCGCCGGGAACGACACCGCGCCGGTCCACGAGATGCTCACGCGGGTGCTGCTGCTGCAGGCCGCATGTCCCGAGGCGTCCTTCTGGAAGGGGCTGTGCCACGTTCGCGAAGGAAGCAACGAACTGGCCCTCAACTCCTTCCTGGAAGCGCGGGGCAGCGACCCGGCTGCCCTCACCCATCTCGACCCGTCGCTGTACGTCGGCGGCCTGTTGCTCCGGCAGGGCCAACCGAAGGAGGCACTCCGGTTCTTCACCGAGGCCAACCGACTCGACAGCAACTGCCCTCTCGTCACGCTCCACCTCGGCCGCGCGATGATCGAGGCGGGCGGGGACGCGCAGATCGCGGTGCGCGCCATGCAGCGCGCCCTCGGCCAGCGCGGCCTGCTCATCTGGGCCAGCAACCCCGAGCGGCTCTGGGTGGAGGGATTCCCCGAAGGGCGCTCCTTCGTCCGCAAACTCGCGTCGGCGTACCGCTACGTCTGCCCCCTCTGGGGCGCCGACCTGCACGCCATCCTCCGCGACGGCCAGACTGCGCTGGGGCACGGCCTCTACCGGCTGGGGCAGTTCCAGGAGTCGGCCGACGTCTTCACCAAACTGATGGGGGAGGCGGCCCCGTCGGTGGCCGTGCTGCGTGGACTCGGGCTGGCGCTGGCGCGGCTGGGGCGCTACGACCAGGCGTTCAAGCACCTGCGCACCGCCCACGAGTTGGAGGAGCCGAAGGACCGGCTGACCGCCGGCTACCTCGCGCTGTGCGGCGCCCAGGGCAAACCGGCCCGGCCCGAGGACAAGGTGCGGAACGTGACCTGGGCGGTCCGGGTCGTGAGCAAGTTCAACGCCCCCGGGGACCGCGAGTGGGCCGACCTGCTCGACCAGATCTTCGCCGAGGTCCGGACCCTCGACATCGCTCTGCCGGTCGAGGACCACCTCTACCTCTGCGAACACCTGCTCTCGGTCAACGCGACCGACCCGCAGGCGGCCGCGGCGTACCACCACTTCCAGGCCGCCTACCCCGAGGCGCTCCACGCGGAGTATGCGTGGCTCTACTGCCGCGCCGCCCATCTGCACGACCTGACCGGGCCGCACGCCCTGACACTGTTCGCCCGCACGTTCGCCGAGATCGACCGGGCGCGGGAGTTCTTCGCCGCCCGCGGGTGGGACTTCGACGAGGTCGAGTACGCCTTCCTGGCACAGGCGGCAGCCCAGGAGCCGGGCCGATTCCCCGAGGTGTTCGGCCCCGCTTACCCGTCCAGGGGCGAAGCCTTTCTGCTGGCGCGCGCGACCCGCGCGGAGGAGGCCGGACACCTCGACGGGGCGCTGGCGACCGCCGAGGTGCTGCACCGGCTGGCGCCGCGCAGCCCGCAGGCGTTCGACCTGCTCGCCCGCCTCCACTACCGATGCGGTAATCCCGACCAGGCGCGCGAGCTGCTCCAGGGATGGCACGAGTTGGAGCCGGCAGCGACGACTCCGCTGCTGCGCCTCGCCGTCGTCCTCGAACAGCTGGGGCGTCCGGGCGAGTGCCTGGAGAGCATCCGCAAGGCACTCGCGCTGATGCACGGACCGGCCCGGGCCGACGCGGCCTTCCTCGGCGCCCGCCTGGTGTTGACCTCCCTCAACCGCCAGGGTGAGGCCGCCCGGAATCAGCCCGAAGCTCTACGCCCCGCCGTCGAACTACTGGAAGAGTGCCTGCGAGAGCGGCCGGACCACGAGCAGGCTCTGTGGGTGCTGGCCGCGATGCGCGCGGTCGCGGGCGACCGGCAACAGCTCGCGACCCACGCCGGGGCCATGAATCAGCCAGCAGCCGCCGACGCCCGTTTTCACTACCTCGCGGGGGTGGCGCGGCTGGCGGCGGGCGACTACGACGGGGCCATCCAGGCGTCGCGCCGCGCGGCCGAAGATCCAACCTACGCCCTGGACAGCGCGTACCTGGCCGGGTGGGCGTCGCTCCACCGTCGGGAGCCGGCGGCCGCCGCCGAGGCGTTCCGGCTGGTGGCGAAGGCGGCCGATAACCCGTCGGCCTCCCACGCCCAGGCGATCCTCGGTGCGGTCCGCTTCCACGAGGGGGTCTACGAGGAGGCGGTCCACTGGTGGAAGGCGCTGACGGCGGAGAAGCGCAGAGCCTGGGGGTTCGACGACCCGCTGCAGAAGACGATGTTCCTGGCAGCACTATCGGCCTACCAGTCGGGACGCTATGAGCAGGCGGCCGAAAAGCTGCGCGAGGCAGGGCGGCTTGGTTTGCGCGACCGGCGGCTGGGGCCGCTGCTGATGCTCTCGTTGCTCAAGGCCGGGCAGCGACTGTTGTACAGGACGTGAGCGGTGGACCACGGATCAACGCGGATAAACACAGATTAAAGACAGAAAAAGGAATAGCAACCTGGAGTAACTGGCGGAAAGGCCGGGTAGTAAGGTTCTCTGCCTGCCCCATTCTCTTCTTCTCTCTGGCTTGTTGTCTTTAGCTGTGTTTATCCGCGTTAATCTGTGGCCTACTCTCAAGCAGGTGCAAGGGCAACGTGATGGCAACCTCAGCTGTGGAGATGGACACGGTCCCCGTGGCGGTTCCGGTGCCCGCACACCTGGAGGACGCCGCGCGCCTGCTCGAACAGGCCATCAAGGCCGGCTGCCAGGATACCGAGGCCGCCTACATGCTCGGGCTCTGCTACAAGCGGCTGGGCAAGATCCCCGAAGCCCGCGCTGCCTTCCGCAAGATCGCCCGGCCCGACGCCAACGTCCTGCTCCAGATGGGTCTGCTCTCCCTGCAGGAGGAGCAGTACGCCCAGGCGGAGCAGGAGTTCGCCCAATCGTTTGCCGCTGACCCGCAATCCTACGAGGTCTGCTACAACCTCCTGCTCGCCCGCCTGGCCCTGGGGCAACTCGAACAGTGCGTGGCGATGCTGCCGCCGCTGCTGGCGCTGGCTCCCGACGACGACGAGCGCCGGTTCTTCAACCTCCTCGAACCGCTCTTGCGGCTGGGGTTGAACGCCCAGGCCGGCGCCCCGCCGCCGGTCCCCCGGCGCGACAGCAACGGCGCCCTCCTCCACGAAAACGCCCTGCCGGGGCTGACCGCTGGCGAGGAGCAGCGGCTCCTCCAGTTCGTCCGCGGGCTGGGGAAGTTCGAGGTCGTCTTCCCGCTGCTGCGCACCCTCGCGACCGGCTGCCCGCACAGTCCGGTGATCCAGGAGGCGTATGTCGAGGCGGCCCTCGTGCAGGCCAGGAAGCTGGCCGATCGGTGCGACTGGGAGGAGGTCGAGCGCCTCCTCGCCCCGCTCAGCCGGTCGGTGACGGACGGCCAGCCGGGGCCACGCGCCTCGTCGCGTGCCTACCAGGTGGCCCTGCTGAACCTCCTGGGTACATGCGAGTGCATGCTCCAGGACTTCGACCGCGGGGCACGCTACTTCGGGGCCGCGCTGAAGCTGGCTCCCAACGACGCCTGGCTGCACCAGAACCTCGCCCTGGCCTACGAACTTCAGGGCCGCCTCGACCAGGCCGACAGCCACTGGAACCGCTACTTCGACCTGCTCGATAAGCGCGTCCCGGTCCCGGACCTGGCGAACTACCTGGAGGTTCTGGCATACGAGGGGTTGAATCGCCTCGCCGACGTCTACACCAAGAAGGAGCGCTGGGCCAACGCCCTGCCGTACCTGCAGCGCGCCCACCGGATGCGCCCGCACGAGCCGGAGATGCTGGAGCGCCTGTTCCACCTGTACAACCAGGTCAAGCGGCCGGAAGACGCTCGCCGCACGCTCCGCCGCCTGCGCGAGCTGCGTCCAGAGGATCCGCAGTTCGAGCTGTACGAACTCGACCTGCGCGAGGTGCGTACCCTCGAGGACATCGACCGGATGCTCGCCGACATCCGCCGCACGCTGAACCGCCATCCGAACGACATGCGCGTCGAGGAGCGGGCGGTCAACATGGTTGGGAACGTCATCCCGCTGATGGGCCGGATGTGCGACCAGCTGACCGACCAGCTCGGCAAGATCGTCGATCAGGTCCGCCGGCTGCCGAACTACCAGATCAACTGGCCGGCGGTGCGCGACGTGATGCGCGACCTGCACGACGAGTTCCAGAAGCTGCGCCGCATCACAAACAAGTGCCTCGGTCTGGTGACGAACGAGGAGCACCGCCGCATCATCCGCGAGCTGAGCGAGCACATTGACCGCAAGATCGAACTGTGCCAGTCGATGGGAGGATAGAGCAGGAGGCAGCAGGCAGCAGGCAGTAGGCAGTCAGCAGAAAGCCGCGAGGAGCACGCCCCCGTCCTCTTCGCTGCCTCCTGCCTGCTGCCTGCTGCCTGCTGCCTACTGCCGACCGCCAAGGGCAATGACGACCCGAACCCCCGCCCCCGTGGTCCTGGACCTGGCACCGCTGCCGCGCGAGCAGGTCGGGCCGTTCCTGCTCCTCGGACTCGACAAGAGCGCCGGCAAGGACCAGATCGAGGCGAACTGGGCGCAGCGCGTCATCTGGGCCAGGAAGAACCAGGTCAAGGTCGCGCTCGAGGACATCAACTGGGCGCGCGAGGTCATCAACGACCCGGAGAAGCGCCCCCGAGCCGACTCCGGCAGCCTGAACCTCGACACGACGGACGGTATCCTCCGCCGCCTGGTCGAGCGCGACACCGACCCGAAGGCGTCGCCGCGCTGCCAGCCGCTCGACGTCGAGAAGCCGCTCGGGGATTACACGCCGCCGACCCCCGTCCCGGACCTGGACGAGGTGCGTGCCGCCATCACCGTCCCCGACGTCTCCGAGGAAGTACCCGCCGTGCGCCAAATCCTCGATAAGTTCTTGCAAGAACCCCTCGACCCCTGGAAACTAAACCTGGAATAGCGGTCAGCGGTCAGAAAGCCCACGGACTGCGCCCCGTGGGGGAAGGTTCAAGCCCCATGCCCACGG
>JADLBT010000366.1 GCA_020847555.1 Gemmataceae bacterium | reverse complement strand
GGGCGGCCGGGTCGATGTCGATCTGGTACTCCTTCGGCAGCCCGCCCGCGGTGCCGACCTCGGCGACGCCGGGGACGGAGTTCAGCTCGGGGGCGACGTAGAACTTGTTCAGCGCCCACATGCGGCCCGGATCGAGGCGGCCGCCCTCCAGCGTGTACCAGAAAATCTGGCCCAGCGCGGTCGCGTCCGGCGCCAGGTACGGGACAGCGCCCTGCGGCAGGAACGTGCTCGCCAGTGTCAGCCGCTCCAGCACGCGCTCGCGCGCGAAGTAGAACCCGACGCGGTCCTCGAAGATCACCGTGATCATCGAGTAGTTGAACTCGGACGTGGAACGCACCGCCTTGACGCCCGCGAGTCCCTGGAGCTTGAGCGACAGCGGATAGGTGATCTGGTCCTCGATCTCGCGCGGGCTGCGGCCCATCCAGTCGGTGAAAACGATAACCTGGTTCTCGCTCAGGTCGGGGATGGCGTCCATCGGCGTGTCGAGGACGGCGTAAACGGCAAAGACGGTGAGCGCGGCCGCAATGAACATCACCAGGAAGCGATTGCGAATCGAGTACTCGATCAGTTTTTCGATCATCGGCGTGGACCCTTCCCAACCCGCGGCCTGCGCCCGGCCAACCTGCTCGTGAGCTGCCATTCTATCCCTGATCGGGCCTCCGCGCAATCGTGTCGATCCTCGCTCGGCAAAATCGAATCGTTCGCCCCACCTGGTTGTGACGCGCCGGCAAGGTTCACCAGCCCACCCAGGACCGGAAACGGGTAAACGGGGTTATCCCCTCTTCCGCGGAGTAGTTCGCGCTCCGCACGCGCCCGTCAAGCAGGCCGAAAGCGACCCGTGCGGTTCCATGCCCCCGTACCCACCGCTGCACCTGCTGCGCGCGATACATCGCCACAAAGTCGCTCCCGCAGCGCATTGGACGGAGCCCGACGGTCACCGTCGAGTCTGCCGGTCCGCCGAGAAGGGTCTCCACCTCCTCGTGCGTCATCCCCGGACAGATGCGCCGGACGTTCCGCTCACTGACGCCCGGCTGCATGCCGAGGATCTGGTCGGTGACGACGCCGGCCAGCGCGACCAGGATCAGCCCGACCCCCAGCAGGTACACGCGCCACGACATGACCGATCCCCCTGCGAAAATGGGCGAGCAGCGCGGGAGCAGCACAGCCGCGGTGCTGGGGCACCGCGGCTGCGAGGCAAAACGATTGGCGCGGAGAAGCACGGTCTGATCAGGGGCGGGCGCCCTCCCGGCTGTGCGGCCGCTTCAATGGTTGAGCATGAACTCCGCGCTGTTGAGGAGCGCCCAGTAGACGTTTGCGACCGCCTGCTGCCGGTCGCCGGCCGTCCCGTGGCGCTCGATGTAGGCCGCCAGGCGCGCGGCCTCCTCGGCCCGGGGCAACCGCGATAGCACCAGCAGGTAGAGCGTCTCGACGCGGCGGGCGGTCGAGGTCGGGGCCGTCGCGATCGTGAAGAGCGACTTGTTCTTGCTGAGGGTGGTGCGCTCCGCCAGGAACTTACCGTTCATCATGAACAGCGCCTGCAGGATCGAGGTGTGCGTCTCGATCCGCCTGTCCTGGCTGGTGAACCTGGCGAGGTACGCCTGGCGCGGGGTGACCGGCTGGCCGTTCCCCAGGACCTGGCGGAACTGCGGTTGGTTGGCGTAGGGATCGACGTGGTCGGTCGCCTCGCACAGGCTGTCGAACAATTGCTCGGGGCTCATGCCGCGCACCGGCATGCGGGCGAAGAGGTTGATCTCGTCCCGATGCACCTGCGGGGACGCGCTCACGCGGCGGTAGGCGTCCGTATGGACGATGGCGCGGATCAGGTACTTCAGGTCGAACCCGCTGGCGGTGAACTCCTTCGCCAGCAGGTTGAGCAACTCGGGGTGCGCGGGCGGGCTGTCGTCGTTCGGCTCCAGGATCGGCTCGACCAGGCTGACGCCGAAGAAGTACGACCAGACGTGATCGACCGCCGCCTTCGCGAAGTACGGGTTGCCGGGGGAGACAACCCAGTCGGCCAGGATTCGGTTAGACGGCAGGCCGGCCTGCCACTGCGGCTCGGTCCCGTCGAGGAAGCGGGCCTTCACGACCTTCTCAGTCCCGGGGATCTTGATCTCACGGCCGAGGCCGTTGGCGACCGGCTGCAGGCCGCCGCGGACGCGGGGGTTCCGCTGGACGTTGGCGAAGAACGCGGCGTATTCCCAGAACTGGTTGCGCGTCCACTTCGCGAACGGGTGGGCGTGGCACTGGGCGCACTCGATCTTGACGCCGAGGAAGACGCGCGAGGTGGCGCCGGCGAGGTTCTCGGGTTTGTTCTCGTTGACCACGTAGAACGCCTGGGGCGTTCCGCCGGTTGGGCTGTAGTTCGTGCCGCCCTGGCCAGCGGTGATGACCTCGTGGGCCAACTTGTCGTAGGACGTGTTACTCTGCAGCCGCGCCTTCAGCCAGATCTCGAACTGCGGCTCCAGCCCCCGAAACTGGGCGTTGTTAGTCCCCTGGAGCATGATCGACCGCCAGACGTGCGCGAAGTGACGGGCGTAGTCCTCGCTTGCCAGCAACTTCTCGACGTGCATCTCGTACTTGGCCGGGTCGTCATTCTCCAGGAAATCTCGGATCTCCAGCAGGTCCGGGATACGCCCAATCAGGTCGAGATGCAGGCGGCGGGCGATCAGGGCCGCGGGCGCCTGCGGGGCCGCCTTGAGCTGGGCCTCGGCGAGCCGGGCGTTGATGATCTGGTCGATGCGACGGGCGAACGCCTTCGCCGCCGCCTTCGGATCGGCAGACCTTGCGGCGGCCGCGGGAGCCTGCGCCTGGGCAGGCGGCCGGGCGGACTCCTGGGCGACGGTCAGCGTGTGCCAGGCCGCCAGGTGCAACGCCGCCAGACTCAACGCGCTCGCTACTCGTTTCATGGCGCAGGTCTCCTTGGCTCCGTGGCGCCGTGAGGGGGCGACACACGAAAACAGACGAGTGAGCCTCTGGAATCGAACGCTCGCAGGGGCTTCGCCCTGTTCAGGGGGAGGAGTGGCAGGAATCCCCCAAAGTAATATGTGCCTCAGCCTGCCCTCCAGTGTCACAAAATCGTTGCAGCCGAGCAAGAGAAAGACGATTCGGACCGCCATTGGGATTGGTACGGTCCGTGGGGCTCGGGCCGCGGGCTTCAGGACTTTGAGACAAAACCCCTCCTGGCCCACGGGCCGTCACCCGTGGACTGTTGAAGACCCCACGGATCGTTGACCGCCCGTTCCTGTGGTGAGGAGTGAGCCGATGTACCGCTACCTGGCCCTGATCGTGACTGGTCCCGCCGCGGTTGCTCGGGGTTGTGTTGGCGAGCGCGGCTCCCGGCCATAGTAATCAAGCGTTGCCCGTTGTGCGAGGAGGGTTATCCAAGATGCGACGCTGTGTGTTCCTGCCGATCCTGCTCCTGTGCGGAGCGCCGGCCGTCCTGCCCGCTGGCGACAAGGCGCCGGCGGGGTTTGTGGCCCTGTTCAACGGTCGCGACCTGGCCGGGTGGAAATCGACCGGCAAGATGGACCGCTGGGGCGCCGAGAACGGAGCGATCCACGTCCAGGGGGGCGGCGGCGGGTGGCTGATGACGGAGAAGGAGTACGGCGACTTTGAGCTGCGGCTGGAGTACAAGATGTCGAAGGGCGCCAACAGCGGGGTCGGCCTGCGTGCGCCGCTCAAGGGCGATCCGGCGTATGTCGGGATGGAGATCCAGCTCATCGACGACGTCAACTGGCCGGGCAAGCTCCAGACCTGGCAACACACCGGGTCGATCTACAACGTCGTGCCGGCGGCGAAGGTCGCGAACCGGCCGATCGGCGAGTGGAACCAGATGCGCATCGTCGCGAAGGGGCCGCACATCCTGATCGAGCAGAACGGCGAGAAGCTGGTGGACGCGAACCTCGAAAACTACGTCAAGGAACACGCCAAGCGCCACCCCGGCATCCTGCGCAAGGCCGGCCACATCGGGCTGCAGAGCTACAACACGCGGGTCGAGTTCCGCAACATCTACCTCAAGCCGCTGTGAGCAGCAGGAGGCCGCAGGCAGTCTCAGTAAAGTCCACGAGGCACGCCCCGTGGGCCGAGTCTCCGGCACCTGGCCCACGGGACGTGTCCCGTGGACTTTACTGAACTGCCTGCGGCTCCCCCTTCACCTCGCCGCCGACCACGACCGCCCAGGCGCGGCCACGCACCTTCCAGCCGGTGTAGGGACAATTCCGGCTCTTGGAACGGAACCGCGCCGGGTCGATTGTCCACTCCGTCGTCGGGTCGAGGACCGTCACGTCGGCGGGGGCGCCGGGGCGCAGGGTGCCGCGGTCGATGCCCAGGACACGCGCCGGGTTGCGGGTGAGTTTCTCGATCAGTTGCGGCCACGTCAGGTGGCCCGGCTCGATCAGCGCCAGGACGCAGATCGGCAGCAGCGTCTCCAGCCCGATGATGCCGTTCGGCGCCTGGTCCAGCTCGCGCATCTTCTTCTCGGGCGCGTGCGGGGCGTGGTCGGTCGCAATCACCTCCAGCGTGCCGTCTCTGAGCCCCTCGATGATCGCTCGCACGTCGGCGTCGGTACGGAGCGGCGGCGCCATCTTGTAGTTACTGTCGAACGTGCGCAGACACTGATCGGTTAGCGTGAAGTGGTGCGGGCACGCCTCGCCGGTGACGGACACGCCGCGCCGCTTGCCGTTGCGGATCAGCTCGACGCCGCCGGCGGTGGAGACGTGCAGGATGTGCAACCGCCCGCCGGTGAGGGCCGCCAGTTCGATGTCGCGGTGGATCATCACCTCCTCGGCGGCGGCCGGCATTCCGCGCAGCCCAAGCCGTGCGCTCTCGAACCCCTCGTTCATGACCCCGCCGCGCGTCAGATCCAGATCCTCGGCGTGGCTGAGGACCGCCTTGTCGAACATGCGGCAGTATTCCAGGGCGCGGCGCATGATCTCGGCGCTGGCCACCGGCGAGCCGTCGTCGGTAAAGGCGACCGCCCCGCCCTCGACCAGGCCGCCGATCTCGGCCAGTTCCTCGCCCTTGCGGCCCTTGGTGATGGCGCCGACCGGGAAGACGTTGGCGTGGCCGGCGCGCTGGGCCTGGAGGTAGACGAACTCGGCGGCCGCCTGGCTGTCGAGGGCCGGCTCGGTGTTAGGCATGCACGCGACCGACGTCACCCCGCCGGCAAGCGCGGCCGCAGTGCCGGTGGCGATCGTCTCATCCTCCTCGCGGCCCGGCTCGCGCAGGTGGACGTGCATGTCGATCAGCCCCGGGCAAACGATCTTGCCGGCGGCGTCGAGGGTGTGCGTGGCCTGGTGCTGCGCCTGCGGGCCGATGGCGAGAATGTGCTTGCCGTGGATCCACAGATCGGTGACCTGGTCGAGGTTTTGCGCCGGGTCGATGACGCGGCCGTTGACGATGCGGAGGGTATTCATGGGATGCGTCCTGCGTTGCGGCTGGGGCGACTGTCGAGTGGGTGCCACGGAACCTCTGCCTCCGCAAACCGTTTTGCCATTTTAGAACGGTTCGCGACCGGGTTGCGCACGATCAAGGCGAGCCTGGGTGCAATGCGTCCGCGAACCGCTCCAGGGCAGGGACAAGCGGCATGGTGTGCCAGGGGGCTCTGCAAAACCCACGGGTGGCGCCCCGTGGGCTTTGCAGGAACCCGTTGCACCCCATCCTCCTTGCGCCTGCACCAGGTGGTGAGTCAGGAGCATTGCCAGGGGCCAAATTTCCTGGAATCTTGAACAGTGATCTATGCAAAAATCCAGGAAAAACCAGGTCTGGCAACGCTGCTGAGGCACCACCGAAAAATCGGGGGGCGGAGCCCTCTCCTGCGGCCTTTGGAAATCACTTCCAAGCGGACCCTTCCGGCATCGTTCTTGCACCCTTGGACGAAGAATACCGAGGCCGAAACGTTCGTCCGCAAGAAGGAGAGAAACAATGACAGTTGCACCCCGTTCGACCGTGGTGGGAGTCTTCCAGGATCACGCGCAGGCGGAGCGGGCCGTGCGCGATCTGCTGGCGGCCGGGTTTCCCAAAGAAGATATCGGCTACCTGGCCCGCCACCCGCCGGGCGAGCCGGTCGAAGGAGCAGACGACGTGGAGGGGTTGGGCGGCGCGGTGGGCGCCTACAGCGGCGTGGCCGCGGGCACGATCCTGGGCGGCATCCTCGGCGCGGCCGTGTCGGTGGCGGTGCCGGGATTTGGCCCGCTGCTGGGTGCCGGCATGGTCGGCCTGATGCTCGGCGGCGCTTACGTCGGCGGCATCGCCGGCGCGCTGATCGGCATGGGAGTGCCCGAGGAGGAGGCCCACGCCTACCACCGCGCGGTCGAGGCGGACCGGCACCTGGTGGCCGTCCGGGCGAACGACCGCTACTCCGAGGCGCTGGCCATCCTGGCAGCATGCGGCGCCCTCGACGTCACGCGCGAGGCGTCCCCGCCTGCTTTCGTCTCCTGACCTCCCGATCGGTGCGGCGTCGGGCTCGGCCTGCTGCCGCACCGCCCGCCACTCCCCGCTCTCACCCGAAACGGAACAGGCGCGCCGCCGTCCCGCCGAGTACCTTCGCCTGGTCCGCCGCGGGAAGGAAGTCGATGAAGGCGCGGGCTCGTTCGCGCGCTGCCCGGTACGTCTGCGGCGTCGCGTCGGCGCCGAACCCGCCGCCGTACAGCATCCGGTCGGCGCCGTAGGCGTTCACCAGTTCCTTGATCGTCGGCGCGATGTCGCGGTGCGGGTACTGGCGCCTGTCCGGGATGGCGGACAGCTTCATGTACGTGTTCTTGAACCGCGCCCAGTGGACGACGACCGCGTGTTCCTGGGGCGTGCCCTGAAACGGGCGGCCGAGGTGGTCGATGATGATGCGCGTCGCCGCAAACTCCTTCAGGTACGGCTCAAACCGCGGGGCGTGGCGCGGCTCCAGGTGAAGCTGGACACACAGCCCCAGATCGGTCGCCCGCGCCCACAACTCGCGCAGTTCGCGCTTGCCGAACGGCGGCAGCCGGTCCGGGGCGTAGGCGTGGATGCGCACCGCGACGATCGGGAACTTCCTCGCCAGCGGGGCAAGCTGGGCCACCGACCCGGCGCGGTCCGCGAACACCAGACACGTCCCCTTCAGCCGGCCCTTGCCGATCGCGAGGCAGTGTTCCAGGTAGCGATGATCGTCCTGGTACGGCTCGGGGTGAACGACGACGGCATAATTCACCCCGGCCCCGTCCATGCAGCGGAGCAGATGTTCGGGCGAGGCGGCCGGCTCGGGGCGATACGGCGCGCGGGCGTGGTAGGGGAAACGCTTGTCGCGGGTGCCGGCGAAGCAGTGGAGGTGGGCGTCCACGACCGGGACCGCGGGCGCCTGCCCGCCGTCACCCGGACGGACCGACCCCGTGAGGGCGAACGGAGTGGCGGCTGCGGTGCGAAGAAACGCGCGGCGTGTGGTGCTCAGCGGCATGGCAGTTCCTTTCACGGGGAGAGCCCACCGGCTTCTGCCGGCGACGGCCCGGTACGTCCGAGTAGAAGGCTTCCGCGAGGCAAACGCAAGAACGTTTCCGGTGGTGAGGGAACGGCGCCCGGCGTGCGCACCTGCGGTGTGCAAAATAGCGCCTGGATTGGTTGTAAATGCTACAACTCAGCGGAGGCGGCC
>JADLBT010000365.1 GCA_020847555.1 Gemmataceae bacterium | reverse complement strand
CCGGCGTCTCACTCACGACGCTTCTGAAAGCTCGGTTCGATCCGACGGCCGTCTGTCCCGCCCAGCTGTGGAGCGAGTTACTGCACCTCTCGCGCGAGCGACTCGGGCGCTACCGGCTCTTTCACGGACATTTTTACTGGCACCTCCTCGCGGATCTGCCGCAGGCGCCGGCGTGCGTCACGTTCCTCCGAAACCCGATCGAGCGCGCCCTGTCGCACTATGAGCACATCCTGCGCGACCCGGGACACTACCTGCACCGCAAGGCGCGCGCCCAGCGCGGCCTGCGCGACTTCCTCACCGACCCGGAGACACGCCCGATGATTGTCAACTTCCAGACGCGCGCCCTCACGCTGGATCTGAACCCACGCGCGCTTGCCGCCGGGCTGAGTCGGGCGGAACTGCGCGGCCTGGCGCTGGAACGCCTTCTCGAATCCGCCCTCCCCGCCGTGCCCGACGAGGAACTGTTGCGCGTGGCGAAGCGGCGGCTCGCCACGTTCGCGTTCGTCGGCGTGGTCGAGCGCTTCGAGGAGTCGGTAACTGCTCTTTGCGACACGTTCGGGTGGCCGCGGGTTGACTGCCCGCGCCTGAACACGTCCCCCAACCGGACCGACCGCCGCGCTCTTTCGCCCGACGTGCTGACCCTCCTGCGCGAGCAGACTCGTCTCGACGCGCTGCTGTATCAGCACGCGCTCGAACTGTTCGCCGCGCGCCTGCCCGCGCCGGCGTAGTGCCGGTTCAAGGAGGATGATGGGCAAGGGGTTTTCGTAAAGCCCACGGGTGGCATCCCGTGGGGGAAGTGCGGGAGACCTGGCCCACGGGACGCCACCCGTGGGCTTGCCACAGCCCTTTGCACCCCATTCCCCCTGTGTGCCAGGTCGCGGAGCGCCTTGCCGCGGCCGCGTCGGGTCCATCCAATCACTGCAACCGCCGACATCACACCCCGGGGCCGTGGTCATGAATCCGCTCCGCACGACAGGCCGCGCGGCAGCGCTCTGTCCGACGGCCGTCAACCGCATCCTCCAGGAGGCCCGCCAGCTTCAGGCCGAGGGCTGCACCCTCGTATCCCTGATGCGCGGCCAGCCCGACACGCCCACGCCCGATCACATTGTCGAGGCGGCCCAGCAGGCGCTGCGCGCCGGCCGGACCGGCTACCCCGACAATCAGGGCGAGCCGGACCTACGCCGCGCCGTCGCCGAGAAGCTTGCGCGCGACAACGGGCTGACCTGCGACCCGGACCGCGAAATCCTCATCACCGACGGCGCCACCGCCGGACTCTGCACGGCCCTCGCGGCGCTGATCGAGCCGGGCGACGACGTCCTCCTACCCGACCCGATCTACGACGCCTACGCGGCCCCGGTGGCACTGTGGGGCGGGCGCTGCGTCCCGGTCGCGTCCACGATCCGCGCCGGTCGCTTCGCGTTCGACCGGGTGGCGCTGGAGGCGGCCGTCACCCCGCAGACGCGCCTGCTGCTGCTCAACACCCCCTGGAACCCGACCGGGACGGTCCTCACCGCCGAGGAACTGCGCGAGGTGACGGCATTCGCCGCGGCGCACAACCTGGGTCTGCTCAGCGACGAGATCTACGAAACGCTCGTCTACGACGGGCGCCGTCACGTCTCGCCAGCCGCCCTGTCGCCGGAGGCGCGGCGCCGCACGGTGCTGGTCAACAGTCTGTCGAAGAGCTACGCCATGACCGGCTGGCGCGTCGGCTACGTCGCGGCGCCGGCAGAGGCGATCCAGGCGATGCTGCTGGTGCTGCAGCAATTCAGCCGTGGGCCGGCGACGTTCGTGCAGGACGCGGCGGCATGCGCGCTGCGGTCCGATCCGAACGGCGGCGCGCGCATGCGCGCCGAGTACCAGGGGCGACGCGACCGGGTTGTCGAGCGCCTGGGCGGGTTGCCCGGGGTGACGCCGCTGGTGCCGGAGGGCGGGCTGTTCGTAATGCTTGACGTGCGCGGGCTGGGGAAACCGTCGGAGGAGGTGCGGCGGTTCCTGCTCCGCGAGGCGGGCGTTGTGCTGATCCACGGAGCAGCATACGGGCCGGCCGGCGAGGGGACGCTGCGCGTCTCCTTTGCGGCAGGCGGCGCAGCACTGGAGCGGGGGCTGGAGCGCCTGCGCGACGGCCTGCTCCGCCTGGCGAGGGAACGGGCCACCACTCGCCAGGCCGCAAGCGGCAAGGAGAATGCTCAGGACGCTTCGGTATGAGGGTCCGCGATGGAGCTGGATCTGGCGTGGATCTCCCTGGCGGCGCTGCTCGCGGTGATCGTCTGCAGCTGCACGACGCGCGTTAACCCGGGCCTGCTGTCAATCGCGTTTGCGTGGGGGATCGGCGTCTACCTGGCGCCTGGCACCGACCTGAAGATGAAGGCAGCCGTCGTCGTGCGCGGCTTTCCCGTCGATCTCTTCCTGACCCTGACCGGCGTGACGCTGCTGTTCACCCAGGCCCAGGGCAACGGCACCCTCGACGCGGTCGCGCGCTGGGGCGTGCGCCTATGCCGCGGCAACGCCGGGCTGGTCCCGATCCTATTCTTCTTCCTCACGTTCGCCCTGTCCACCGTCGGCGCGGGCAACATCTCGGCGGCGGCGCTGGTCGCGCCGATGGCGATGGCGGTCGCCGACCGGGCGCGCATCCCCGCCCTGCTGATGACGATCATGGTTGCCCACGGGTCGCTCGCCGGCGCCCTGTCGCCCGTCGCGCCGACCGGCATCATCGCCGAGCAGCGCATGCGGGCCGCGGGCATCGGCGGCCACGAGGGCGCCATCTTCGTCGAGAACCTGGCGGCGAACTGCGCGGTCGCGCTCGCCGGCTACTTCCTCTGCGGCGGCGGGCGCCTTTTCCGCCGCAGCCACTCCAGGCAGGATGACCCCGACACCCCTGCCGCATCGACCCCGTTCGAGCGCCGGCACGCGCTCACTCTGACGGCGATGGCGGTGCTGATCGTCGGCGTGGTGTTCTTCAACGCCCACGTTGGCCTGGCGGCGTTCGCCCTGTCGGTGGTGCTGACCCTGCTCGGCGCGGTCGAGGAGCGCGCGGCGCTCGCGCGGATGCCGTGGGGTGTTATCCTGATGGTCTGCGGGGTGACGGTGCTGGCCGAACTGCTGGGGCAGACCGGCGGCACGCTGCTGTTCGCGGGCATGGTGCGCGACCTCTCGAGCCCCGACACGGTGACGGGGGTAATCGGGTTCTTCTCGGCGTTCGTGTCGGTCTACAGCAGCACGTCGGGCGTGGTGCTGCCGGCGTTCCTGCCGATCGCGACCGAGGTGGGCGGCGACCCGCTGGCAGTGGCGTCGTCGATCATCGTCGCCGGCCATCTGGTGGATTCGTCACCGCTGTCCACCATCGGGGCCATCTGCATCGCCTATGCGGCTCCGACCGAGGACCGGCGTGTGCTGTTCCGCCAGGTGCTGGCCTGGGGCCTGGCCATGATCCCGGTCGGCACGATCCTGTGCTGGCTCTACTTCCGCCCCTGGTGAGACAGCAGCAGTCCCAAAGTCCACGGGCTGCGTCCCGTGGGTACGTCCCCAGCACTACCCCCCACAGGGCGCCACCCGTGGACTTTGAAGAAAGCTGATGATGGGCAGGCTTGAGTTACCGCTGGCACCCGCTGCCGAGGTGGACGTCGGCAGGCTGAAGGCGGCGCTGGAAGGGCGCTTCACCGGCGAGGTCCGCTGTGACCGGCTCAGCCGCGCCCTCTACTCCACCGACGCCAGCGTCTACCAGATCGTCCCGCTCGGGGTGCTCCTGCCGCGCACCGAGGCGGACGTCCGCGCCGCCCTGGACGTGTGCCGCACCTTCCGCGTCCCGCTGACGGCGCGTGGCGGCGGGACGTCGCAGGCCGGGCAGTGCATCGGGCCGGGGCTGGTGCTCGACTGCTCGAAATACCTCAACGCCATCCTCGAAGTAAACCCGGCGGAGCGCTGGGCCTGGGTGCAGCCGGGGTGTGTGCTCGACGACCTCAACCTGGCGGTGAAGAAGCACGGTTTGCACTTCGCGCCCGACATCTCCACGTCGAACCGGGCCACCCTCGGCGGCATGGTCGCCAACAACTCCTCCGGCACGCATTCGGTCATTCACGGCAAGACGATTGACCACGTCCTGGAGTTGAAGGTGCTGCTGGCCGACGGCACCACCGCCCACCTGCGCCCGCTCGACGACGCCGAGTTGCGGGCAACGTGCGCTCGCCCCGGCCTGGAAGGCGAGGCGTACCGCGCCGTGCGCCGCCTGGCGGCCGAGCACGCCGGGGAGATCGCACGCCGGTATCCGACAATCCTGCGCCGCGTCGGCGGCTACAATCTCGATCTGTTCGTCCCGCGGGCGACGCGCAACGGGACACCGACCCCGTTCAACCTGGCCGGGCTGTTTGTCGGCTCGGAGGGGACGCTCGGCCTGACCCTGGAAGTGAAGGTCAAGCTGATCGAGCTGCCGCGTGCGAAGGGGCTGCTGGCGATCCACTTCACCGAGCTGCTCGACGCGCTCGCCGCGACGCCCGCCATCCTGGAGCACGGCCCGGCCGCGGTCGAGGTGATCGACCGCTACGTCCTCGACAGCACGCGCCTCAACCCGGAGGCATCGCGGCTGCGCGACTTCATCCAGGGCGACCCGGGGGCAATCCTCCTCGTCGAGTTGTACGCCGACCGCCCCGAGGATCTGCCGCCGCGCCTGGACGCGCTGGAAGCGGACCTGCAACGGCGCGGCCACGGCTACCATGTTCACCGGACGACGGACAACGTCGCCCAGGGCCGCATCTGGAAGCTGCGCAAGGCGGCGCTCGGCCTGTCGAGGGCCGAGAAGGGTGACGCAAAGGCGATCTCGTTTGTCGAGGACACGGCGGTCGCCCCGGGGCGGCTGCGCGACTACATCGCCGAGTTCTTGCAGGTGATCGCGCGGCACGGGACGACGGCGGGGGTGTACGCGCACGCCTCGGTCGGCTGCCTGCACGTGCGTCCGGTGATCGACCTCAAGACGGTCGAGGGCGTGCGCCGCTTCGAGGCGATCGCCGGCGCGGTCGCGGACCTGGTGCTGAAGTACGGCGGCGCCCTGTCGGGCGAGCACGGCGACGGGCTGGTCCGCAGTCCGTTTCAGGAGAAAATGTTTGGCCCGGCGCTGTACGGCGCCTTCCGCACCATCAAGCGGACGCTCGATCCGCTGAATCTGCTCAACCCCGGCAAGATCGTGGACGCGCCGCCGCTGGCGTCGAGCCTGCGCTTCGGTCCCGCCTACGTCACGCCCGACGTGCCGACGACGTTCGACTTCGGCGCCGACGGCGGGGTGGTGCGCTCGGCGGAACTGTGCGCCGGCGTCGGCGAGTGCCGCAAGAAGCGCGACGGGACCATGTGCCCCTCGTACCAGGCGACGCGCGACGAGCAGTACAGCACGCGCGGCCGGGCGAACGCCCTGCGGCTGGCGCTGACCGGGCAGCTCGGACTGAACGGCCTGACCGACCCGCGGCTGTTCGACGTACTCGACCTGTGCCTGGAGTGCAAGGCGTGCAAGGGCGAGTGCCCGACCAACGTGGATATGGCCCGGCTCAAGGCGGAGTTCCTGCACCAGTATCACCGCGAACACGGCGTGCCGTGGCGCAGCCGCGTGTTCGGCAATGTGGCGGCCGTGGCGCGCTGGGGGGCGAAACTGGCCCCTCTGTCGAACTGGCTGATGCGCAGCCGGCCCATGCGGTGGTTGAACGAGAAGTTGTTCGGTATTGATTCGCGGCGCGTGCCACCGGCATTTGCAAGGCAAACGTTCGTGGATCGTTATCTGCAATGGTGGCTCGAAGACAAACCCCTGGTCACGGAGCGGCGCGTGCTCCTCTTGGCGGATACCTTCACCAATTATCATGAGCCGTGGATCGGCATGGCAGCCGCAAAAAGCCTCTATCAGCTGGGCCACTACCCGAGTCTCGCCTATCCCGGAGAGCTGATCGCTCAGGAGGTGGACGTACTGGTTCGCGTAATTAGTCATGAAATAGATCTTAATTACGATGTTCTGGAGGCGATCAAGGGCGCTCCCGGTCTGCGCTGCTGTGGTCGTCCCCTCATCTCCAACGGTATGCTGACGCAAGCGGTCGAGCACGCGGAACACAACGTCGATCGTCTGTACCCAGCGGCCGCCCGGGGAACCGCCATCGTCGCCTGCGAG
Organism: Gemmataceae bacterium; assembly: GCA_020847555.1. Next base: position 4,791 of record JADLBT010000365.1, on the reverse strand, counting down.
CCGAGCTGCCTCCTCACGATCAAGGACGATTACCCGGCCCTGCTTCGCGGCGCGGCGCGGCGGAAGGCCGAGACGGTGGCGGCGATGTGCCAGACCCTGGAGGAGTTCCTCGACCAGGCGACCGCATGCGACGGCGCCCCGCCGCTGAAGGCCGGCCCCAGGCGTGTGCTCGTGCAGGGGCACTGTCACCAGCGCGCGCTCGTCGGCATGGTGCCGACGCTCCGCCTGTTGCGGCGCATTCCCGGCGCCGAGGTGATCGACCTCGACGCGGGCTGCTGCGGCATGGCCGGGTCGTTCGGGTACGAGAAGGAGCACTACGAGGTGTCGCGCCAGGTCGGCGAGCAGCGCCTGTTCCCGGCCCTGCGGCCGGCCGGGCCAGAGGACGTGATTGTCGCGCCCGGGTTCTCGTGTCGGATGCAGATCCAGCACTTCACGGGGCGAACGGCCCTGCACCCGGTCGAACTGGTGCGTTCCCTGCTGTAGACGATCCCTGCTCAGGCGCCGGGCGAGAATAAGACGTCTGCCGACCAGCCCGGAGCGCCAGCGCCGGGCTAGCTGGGAGGCTCGGGCTGGTGCCCTTGCCCGAGCTTGCTATAATGGCGGTGTATGACAACCCATTCGACCCGCAGCCCCTCGGTCCCGAGGGTGACCTTCTGGGGGGCTGCTCAAAGCGTGAGCGGGTCCATGCACCTGCTCGAGGTCGCCGACCTGAAAATCCTCCTCGATTGCGGCCTGTCTCTCGGCAATCACCCCGAAGTCCGCCGGCGCAACCGCACCTTCCCGTTCCCGCCCGAGGAAATCGACGCCGTCGTGCTCAGTCACGCTCACGTCGATCACTGCGGCAACGTCCCGACGCTGGTGCGCCAGGGCTTCGACGGACCGATCTACTGCACGCCCGCAACGCACGACCTGATGGCGGTCATGCTCGCCGACTCCGCGCGCATCCAGGAGGAGGACGCCTTCCAGCGCGGCGTCGTCGGCAACCCCGCCGACCTCGACGCCCGCCCGCTTTACACCAGCAGCGACGCCGAGTTGACCCTGCGGCGCTGCGTCACCGTCCCCTACGAGGAGACGCGCGAGGTCGCCCCGGGGATCACGGTGCGCTTCGTGGACGCCGGCCACGTCCTCGGGTCGGCCATGGTCGCGCTGACGATGAACGGCCCAGGCGGCGCCCGGACTCTGACGTTCACCGGCGACCTGGGGCGGCGCGGCCTGCCATTCCTCCGGCAACCGTCGCCCGTGCCGGGTGCCGACCTGATCATCTGCGAGAGCACCTATGGCGGCCGCACCCATCCGCGGTTGGAAGAACTGATCGACCGCCTGGCGGACGTGGTGAACCGGACCGTCGCGCGCGACGGCAAGGTGCTCGTCCCCGCGTTCAGCCTCGGGCGGACCCAGCTGGTCGTGTACTACCTGCAGAAACTGATGGACGAGGGGCGCGTGCCGCGGCTGCCGGTGTTCGTGGACAGCCCGCTCGCGTGCAGCATCGCCGAGGTCTACCGGCGCCACACCGACTGCCTCGCCGACCCGAGCCTGCGCTGGCTGGAGTACGACGCGGCCGGCGGCGAGACGGGCATCCGCTACGTCCGATCGCTGGAGGAGAGCCGCCAGCTGGCGGCGCGGCGCGGGCCGTGCGTGATTGTCGCGTCCGGCGGCATGCTGGAAGTCGGCCGGGCCATCCACCACCTGCAGCAGGTAGTTGACGACCCGCGCTGCACGATCGCGCTGGTGAGTTACCAGGCGCCGCAGAGCCTCGGCCAGAAACTGCTCGAGCGCGGCCCGACGGTGCGGTTCGCCGGGCGGGTGTGGAACAAGTGGGCGGACGTGGTAGACCTGAACGGTTTCTCCGGTCACGCCGACCACGAGGACTTCCTGACCCTGCTCGGCCCCTCGGTCGGCCAGACCGGCAAGGTGCGCCTCGTCCACGGCGAACCGAGCCAGGCGGAGTACCTGGCGGAGGCTCTGCGGAGACACGGCTTCGGCGAGGTCGCCATCCCCGGGCGCGGCGAGACGGTCAGTCTCGCGTCCTGACCGGCGCCGCGCCGCCCCGTCGGTCCGGGAATTCCCCCAGCGTCAGCAGCACGTCCCGACTTGAACCCACCTCCTCCACCCGCCGGACGGCCGACCCGACGGACACGCGCAGGTTGATCGCCGCCCGGCCGAGGTCGCGAAAACGGGGAAGGTAGGAGGGCCAGGACGCATGGGGGGGTGATCCTCGTCGCAGGTTGGCATGGCGGCGCGCCGGAAAAGTCGGCTTGATTTTCCGGTGATACCGCTCTAATCTCCCGCCTCGAATCCGATCCCATCGAGCGAACGAACTGGACAGGGCGAGCCCGCGCGAGGGCGTCGCGGCCGTCCGCGGGCAGTCCCCGCTGGCCGGTCGGGCGGCGCGACGCGGGCCAAACGGGCCGGCACCGGGGCGGCAGTGGTCGCAGGGCCGGCGGGCGTACCCGGAGCGCGATGCGATGAGAGCCGTACTGATGACCGTTGGGGCCTGCGTGCTCTGCTCCGGTTGCGCCCTCGTCGGGGAGGGCGCCCGCAACCTCCTGAGCATCCCGGCCCAGGCGGTCGAGCAGGTCCGCGAGGGGGCGCGCAACCGGCGTCTCGCCCGGGCGGCCTGGCAGCAGGCGCGGGCGATGGGCGGGCCGTACTCCGAGGACTACGGCGACGGCTTTTGCGACGGGTTTGTCGATCACCTGGAGTTCGGCGGCCACGGGGAGCCGCCGCCGCTGCCGCCGCGCCGCTACTGGGGGGTGAACTACCAGACGGCGGAGGGAAACCTGGCGGTCCAGGACTGGTTCGCCGGCTTCCGCCACGGGGCCGCCGTCGCCATGCAGACCGGGTATCGCCGCTGGATAACGCTTCCAACATCGGGATCCGGCGCCCACCCGCCGTGGCTGCCGCCCCACGAACATCCGCCGATTCTCGCTCCGGGGGTTCCGCCCGCCGCCGGCCTGGGGGTTCCGGTCGCCCCGGGGGCGACGCCCGCGCCGCAGCCGGAAGAGGCTCCGGCGCCGCGGCCCGGACCGGCGCCGCCGTCCGCGCACATACCGCCGCGGGCCGGCCTCGGCCACCCGACGCCCGGCGAGGCCGTTGCGCCCGACGCGAGCAAGCTCGGCGCTCCGCTCCCATCCACGAGGCCGGAACTGGGGTCCGAGCCCCCCAGCGGGCCGCCGCTGCTGGCACCTGTTGCGCCCGTGGGGGTGCGGCTGCTCCCCGCGCTCCCTGGAGATTCACCCGGCCTGGTTTCGGGCGGCCAGTTACTCAACCCGGAATCCGAGCCGGACGACGAGGACGAGGAAGCGGAAGAAGACGAGGAAGAAGAGACTGATATGCAGTTTGGGGGAGCGCGTGCTTGAACACCGGGACGGGCGCCGCAACCAGGGGGCTGCGGCGCGGGGAGCAGGCAGGACAGGGGGGAAGGCGATGGGCGACTCCACATCCGCACCGCACGCGCTGTCGCGACCACGGCGGAGCCGCGTCGGACTGCTCCTGCTATGCGCCGGTCCGCTGCTGGCCGCGTCCGGCAGTGGGTGTGCCGCCCTGACCAACCCGGTCGCGCAGGGGGTTCCGGTGCGCCGCCTCCCGCCCGAGATGCTCGCCCACCCCAAAAACGGCGAGGTGAGCATCCCGCTAACGCTCCTGCGCCAGCCGCCGCAGCCCGTCTACCGACTGGCGCCCGGGGACGTGCTCGGCGTCTGGATCGAGGGCATCCTCGGCGACCGCGCCCTGGTGCCGCCGCTGCACGTCCCTCCGCCAGTGCTGATCCGGGACCAGCGCCGCCTGGCGCCCGCCCTCGGCTACCCGATCCCGGTCGCCGAGAACGGGACCATCACCCTGCCGCTGATCGACCCGGTGCCGGTGCGCGGCCTGAGCGTCGCGGAGGCGCACCGCCTGGTCCGCGACACCTACACCAAAAAGGGGCTCCTCAAGGCCGGCGAGGAGCGCGTCTTCGTCAGCCTGCTGCAGCCGCGGGTTTATCAGGTGCTGGTGCTCCGCCAGGAGTCGCCAGCGTTCCTCCCCGGCCCGGAGGGCGTCGTCAGCACCGGCAAGCGCGGCACCGGCAACCTGATCGAGTTGCCGGCCGGCGAGAACGACATCCTCCACGCCCTCACGGTGACGGGCGGTCTGCCGGGCCTGGATGCGTACAACGCGGTGATCGTCTTCCGCGGGTGCTTCATCGACGGCACCGACGGAGCGGCCCTGCTGCAGGGCTACCAGGCAAACCCGGCCAGCCCGCTGGCCCACGCCGTCGGCCGGCAGGCACAGGTAATCCGCATCCCGCTCCGCGCGCACCCGTACAAGGTGCCGCCGATCCGGCCGGAGGACGTGGTGCTGCGCACCGGAGACGTGGTCTACCTGGAGGCGCGCGACCAGGATATCTATTACACGGGGGGGCTCCTGCCGGGAGGGGAGCACATCCTGCCGCGCGACCGCGACCTCGACGTGGTGGGGGCCATCGCACGGGTGCGCGGGCCGCTGCTCAACGGTTCGTTCAGCACCAGTAACCTGGCCGGTAACCTGGTCAACCCCGGCATGGGCAACCCATCGGCCACGCTGCTTACGGTCATCCGGCAGTTGCCGGGCGGCGGGCAGGTGCCGATCAAGGTCGATCTGGCGCTGGCCCTGAACGACCCGCGCGAGCGACTGCTGGTGAAGGCCGGCGACGTCCTGATCCTGCAGGAGAAGCCGCAGGAAGCGCTGGCCCGGTACATCAGCACGAGCTTCTTCAACTTCAGCGTGGCGTGGCAGGTGGTCCGCAGCCAGTTCATCAATGGCGTCGTCGATGTG
>JADLBT010000364.1 GCA_020847555.1 Gemmataceae bacterium | reverse complement strand
GATGGCCTTGTACGCTTCCTCCCTGGTGACCAGTCGTCGCTTATCGCGATAAAACGGATCGGGTTTGGCATACCAGTCCCCATCGACGTCGCCGTAGCCGTAAAACGCGATCAGAGCCTGCGGCCGTGGCTCGACGGCAAAGCCGGCCATGAGCGTGAGATAGCCGCCCGCGGAATGGCCGACGACGGCAACACGCTTCGGGTCGATCCGGTAAAGTTCGGGGCCTTTGCTGCGGACCCACTTGATGGCGTCCCGAACGTCCTCGATGATGCCCGGGAGCTTCGTCTCCGGCGCGAGGCGGTAGTCGATCGAGACGATCGCGTAACCGGCGTCGAGGTAACGCTTGCGTTGCGCGAGAGCCGGGCCGCCGCGCCCACCCGTGATCAGCCCGCCGCCGTGAATCCACACGATGACGGGCCGCACGTCGTCGCCGGGCAGGCGATAGACGTCCGCCCTGATCGGCAAGGTGCCGACGGTCTTGCAGGTGTAGGTTTTGCGTTCGCTGTAGGGGTCACCAACTTGCGCGTCGCCCACGGCAACGAGGCCCAGGGCCACCACGACAACAAACATCGGTCGATGCGCCCACCGGCACCTCACAGCGATCGTGAGGCCGGACACAGCAAGCGGTTTGCCTGACGCCCTGGCCATAACCAATCCCCTGAGACCGAAAGACCTGGCTCCCCTGCCCGGGCGACTGAGTGAACTGCACGTCTCGAAAAGCCGTCATACCGCTCCGGTTCGGTGCAGCGTCTGGGGCGCGGCGGGACACTGTTACGGCGCGGAACGGTCCCGAGGTTAATCCGCGAAGAGCGGCAGTGGCTTCGCCGCGTCTTTCCGCGCGGCGATAAAGTCCTCTCCCAGCAGCGCGGCGATGGTGGCGGCAACCTGGGCTTGAGTCACCTCGACGTTCTTCCGCTCACCGCGGGCCGGCGTGTCGGGTCCCAGCACCGCGATCCACACGAACTCCGCACCGGGAACCTTCTTGCCGTGGTCGGTCCAATCCACGCGCGTCGAGCCGCGCCCGTGATCGGTTGTCACGATCAAGGCGGTCTTGTCCCTGTACTGCGCGTCCTTTTGCAGGGCCTCCCACATCTCGGCGAGGAAACGATCCGCCGTCCACGCTGCATCGAGGTAGAGATCATAGCGTCGGCCATGACCCCACTCGTCGGTTTCGCCGAGCCCCACGAACAGAACGCGGGGTTTCCGCCGCTCCAGCGCCAAACGGGCCGCTTCCATCGTAAACACGTCGAACACGTTGTCCGGCCACACGCGCGGCAGCCGTTCCAGAAACGCATTCGCGAATCGCTCGCGCTCCGGGAGCGCGTCGCCCTGGAACGGCTGCCAGCCCGCGTGGACCCTTAGCCCACTCTGCCGCACGCGGAAGATCGAGAGAAACACGTCCCAGGTGCAAGCGGCCTCGACCTTGCCGCGAAACGGCGGTCGGCTATTGAGAAACTCCAGCACGGAGAGGTTGGGATTATCCTTCCTGGCGTTGGAATCGATCCGCGGATCGACGACGCCGCAGAAGATCTCACTGTAGCCGGGGTAGGAGAATTTCAGCCCGTTGGTACTCCGAGCCGCGGCCTTGAGAGCCGGGTTGCCGAAGATCTGGCCCCGCCTGGCGACGGTTCCCCACAAAAACGGTAACAGCGCCTCGCGGCGGGCCGCGGCTGTGGCCCGCCAATAGCGCTCTTTCAGGCGACGCAAATCGCGGACGCCCCCCTGCTTCGCGTCGAACAGACTTTCATCCGCGCCGCCGAAGACTTCCTGCCAGCGGAAGCCGTCGAGGGTGACGACGATCACGTTCTCGACCTTGCGGCCCCTATCTGCATCCGCCGGACAGGGAAGGACAAAGAGGAAGAAATAAGCGCAAAGCCACGGCAGGAGCATTCCTGGGTTCGATTTCGAAGCTCTCATGATCTCAAGCTACCTCTGGAGCAGATTTCAGGAGGGTGCAGCGGCTGGTGATCGAGTTGGCTATCCTGGAACGGGCGGCGCAAACGCGACGAGCCGGCAGCGTAAGCGCCGGCAGCTTGGACAAATCCGTCGCTTACACTTCCGGCTCGTCGGCGTCATGGGGTTGTGTCCAGTAGCTCTTACTCTCTGCGCTCGTACATCGCATGGCCGCAGCTTCCGATCGGCCATCGTTCTACGCAGAAAGAAGCTGCGGGCAAGTGACCAGGTTATGCCGCCACGGGATATTTGCTTGCTGCGCCGCGTCGCTGGCTTACAATCGAAGCGTGCCTGCGCCGGCTCGAACACCCAGGGGGGGCGACGAGTCGGGGTACGGCGATCGCTCCAGGGGGGACGCCGATGACCAAGCCTGCCGGCCTGCCGGCCACATTGCGTACCAAGCTCACCGCCCTCGCACGCCGCATCCGCCTGCTCCGGACCCTTCGGGGTCTCAGCCTCCTTACCCTGACTCTCGCCTTCCTGCTCGGTGCCCTGTTTGCCGCCGACCTCCTGGTCCCCCTCCCTGCGGAGGTGTTGCGGTACGCCCTGCTCGGCATCGCCGGCGCGGCGGCACTCGTCGGCGTCTTCGGCCTCGTCGTGCCCCTGTGCCGGCGTCTCGACCCGGAGGCGCTCGCCGCCCTGATCGAGCAGCGTTATCCCGACCTTGGCGAACGCCTGACCACGGCCGTCGAACTGGCCGACCAGCGCGACGACTGGCACGGGTCGCAGACCCTGATCGCCGTCCTGATCGACGAAACCGAACGCCGCGCCCACTGGCTCGATTTCGGCCGCGCCTTCTCCGCTCGCGGCGCGGCCCGGGTCACGCTGGCTGCACTCCTCGCCCTCCTGGCCGCTGGCGCACCTGCCGTCTTCTGGGGCGACCACTACGCGGCGTTCGGCGAACGCCTGCTCGCGGCCTGGACGCCCGCCGAGCCAGGAACGGTCCCGGCCTGCACCTTCCACGTTACTCCAGGGACGACACACGCCGCACGCGGCCGTCCGCTGCAGGTGCTGGCTCTGATCCACGCCGACCACCACGGCCTGCCTCCCGCCACTGACTGCACCCTGGTCTGCACCGATGGGAAGGGGGCGCCTGTCCGGGTGCGCATGCCGGCCGCTCCGACGATCCTGCCCGCCCTCGGGGCCGGCACCGTGGCCCACGCCGTTGCCTCCTCAACCTTCCCGCTGGCTCCGTCCGGTCTGCTCCTGGCCGGCACTGGCCCGCGGACGCGCGCCTTCGCGCACCGCTTTGAAAAGCTGACGGGCGACCTGCCGTTCTACCTCGAAGCGGGTCCGTCGCGCAGCGCCGACTACAGGGTGACGGCCGTCAATCCCGTTGAACTGGCGCCCGACAGTCCGACCATCACTGTCGAGGCGCCGCCCTACGCCAGCAAGGATGTCCACCCGACGCAGACGCTCACGACCCTGACGGACCTGTTCGCCTTCGAGTTCGGCCGGGTGGCGTTCGACCTCCACTTCACGCGCCCGGCGGTTAACGGCCGCCTCGACGTCGCGCTGAAGTCCGAGATCGGCCGCCCGGTGCAGACGTGGTCGTTGCCGCTCACCTTCACTGCCGACTGCACGCGAGGCCGCTTCGAGGTGCCTGCCCTGCGCCCGGGCGCTTATGACCTCATGCTGACCCTCAGCGCCGGGCACGGCATCACGACGACATACGACCTGCGCCCGCTGACGGTCCGGGGCGACGCCCCGCCGACGTTCACCCGCAAGCCCGAGTTGCCCGGCCTGCAGCCGACCGAGGCGCGGCCCGGCTGGGTGGTCGGCACCGACCCGACCGGCAGCCGTTTCACGCCGGTGCGCAGCAAGGTGGCCCACGACCGGGCGCGCGACGTGGCGCCGGGAGACACGCTGCGGCTCAAGGTGGCGGCCGAGGATGCCGTTGGCCTCGACCGCATCGAGCTGGAGTACCGGGTCAATGACGGCTCCTCGCGGTTCGCGACCATCGCGACCGGGACGGGCCAGCTCCGGGCGGAACCGATCGGTGGCGACTACCCGTTCAAGGTGCCCGCCACCCTCCGCGAGGGCGACGTGGTTCTGTTCCGTGTCAGGGCGACCGACAATCGCCGGGTGGCAAGGGAGAGTGCGCGCGACGCGGACGGGCGCCGGGTGCCCAGCAGCGATCTGAGCCCGCAGGCCGCTTACTTCCCCGAGCGGATCGGCGGCCAGGATCGCTGGTATCTGTTGCGGGTGAGCAGCAAGGCCGAACCGCTGGCGAGGCAGGAAATCCTCGCCCAGCGCGACCAGGTCCGCGCGAAGGTCGAGGCCATCCAGAAGAAACTCGCCACCGAGCGCGCGCAGCTCAAGCAAATCCAGAACGACACGCGCAACCACCCGCTGCTGACGCCCGAGCAGAAGTCAAGCCTGCAGGCGCTGCGGCGCGACAGCCGCGCAGTCCGCGGCGACCTGAGCGAGCTGGCCGACTTCGCCGCGCAAACGCCCGCCCTGCAGCCCCTCGCCGATACCGCCGAAACGGTCGCGCGCGAGGAAATGCCCCGGACCGAGGAGGCACTCGGCCAGGCGCAGCAACCGCAGCTCGACGCCCCGAGCCGGGCCAAACAGCTGCAGCGGGCCGACAACGAACTCGCCCGCGCCCAGCAGCAACTCGGATTGATCCAGCAGCAGAACGAGAAGCTCGCACGCGACCGGCTCGACCAGCTGAAGCTGGCGCAACTGGCGGCGCGTCAGCAGCAGCTCGGGCAGCGCGCCGCCGAGCTGGCCGCGAAAGATCCGATGCAGGATCCGGCGGCGCGGCAGGAACTCGACGCGCTGCGGGCCGAACAGGACCGAGTCGCCGCCGAGCTAAAGCGCCTGGCTCAGGAGAGTGACCTGCTCCGCAACGCGCTCGACGCCGCCCGCGTCGAGCAGGCGCAGCAACTGGCCGACCAGGCGAAGACGCTCGCCCAGGCCCAGCGCGAGCTGAACCAGGCGTCGAAGGAGGCAGGGTTCCAGAAGGCGATGGAGGCGAAACTCGCCGGTCTGGCCCGCAAACAGCAGGAACTGGCGGATAAGGCGGCCGACCTGGCCCGCAAGACCGACGTGCCCGCGAAGGTTGCAAACAAGGCGCCGCTGCGCCCCGAGCCAGCGAAGCAGGCGGCCGACGCATTGAAGGAAGGGAATGTCGGCGAGGCGGTGCAGCAACAGGACCAGGCCGCGAAGGAGTTCGAGCGGGCCGCTGCCGACTTCGACAGGGCGCTCGAGCTGGCGCGCGACCCGCGCGAGGCGGCGCGGCAGCTGGTCCGGTTGCAGGACCACCTGCGCAAGCAGGTGTCCGACGAGGTGAAGAAAAAGGATCCGACCCCGCTGGCCCAGCGGCTGCAGCCCTACAAGGTGGAACAGGAGGCCATCCACCGAGCGGTGAAGGCGCTCGGCGTGCCGCCGACCAACCAGGCGGCGAAGGACGCCCAGCGCCAGGCAGCCGATCGCACCGCCGAACTCGGCCGCGAGATGACCCGGCAGAATCCGCAGTGGGTCAAGAACCAGATGGACCTGGCGCGCAACGCCCTGCAGCGCCTGGCCGACAGCCTGCCGTCGGCGGAACAGCGCAGACAGCAGGCGCTCGCCAAACTGGCCGACCTGCGTCGCCAGCAGAATGAAATCGCCCGGCAGGCGACCGAGATTGCCAGGCAGGCCGAGAAAAAGAACCCGACCGACCCGAAAGGGAAGGCCGACCTGGCCCGGCAGCTGGCCGACGCGGCGCGGCGCCAGGCACAGGTGGCGGAGCGGCTCAGCAAGCTGAAACTGCCCGGTCAGGAAGCGCCACAACAGGCGGCCGAGAAGGCGCTCGACCGTGCCCTCGACGGCCTGATCGACCCGCGCGCGCAGGACGTGCCGGCGGCGCAGCAGGAGGCCCGTCGCGAGCTGGAACGTCTGGAGCAGGCCGTCCGTGCCGCGAAGTCGCCGGGTGAGCCGGCCGCAAGCGCCGCCGGTCCGAAGGAGCCGGCCGCGACGCCCGGTGAAGAGGTGCCGAAGCAGGCAGCCGAGCGACTCGCGCAGGAGCAGCAAAAGCTTGCCGAGGCGACCCAGAAGGCGCAGCAGCAGGCGGCCGGCAAGCCCGGTCAGCAGGGCAAGGAGACGCTGGCGAAGGCTCTCGGCAACATCGCGAAGCAGCAGGCGCAGCTGAACCAGCAGGCCGCCCGACTCGACGCGCGGAAGGCCCAGACGGGGCTGCAGAAAGCCCGGCAGGCGATGAACCAGGCGCAGCAGGCGCTCGCCCGCAACGACGCTCCCGAGGCCCGCCGCAGACAGCAGGAGGCGGCCGGCGCGCTGAAACAGCTCGCCCGGCAACTGCCCGAAAAGGCGGCGCAACCCCAGGTCGCCCAGCCGAAACCGGCGTCCGCTATCCCGGGGCTACCGACGAAGGAGCAGACGGCCGAGGCCCGCCAGTTGGCCCAGCAACAGAAGGAGCTGCGCGATGCCGTCGAAAAGATCGCGAAGGCGGTCGCCCTCGCTCGCCAGACCCAGCCCGCGAAGAATCCTGTCGGCGACCTGGCCGATAAGCAGCGCGATCTGGCGAAGCAGGCCGCCGAACTCGCGAAGGACGTCGGGAAGGAGCAAGGCCCACAGGCACCCGTCACGAAGCAGGCGGGGGAAGCGGCCCAGCAGACGCAGCAGGCCGCCGCGAAGGCGCAGGCGGGCGCTCCGCAGCAGGCCCAGAAGGCAGGCGAGCAGGCGGCGCAGGGGCTGCGCAAACTCGCCCAGGATCTCGCCCAGACGCCGCGCGGCAAGGGCGCCGACCCGAAGGCACCGGACGCGGCCCAGCGCGCCGCGCAGCTCGCTCAGAAGCAGGAGGAGTTAAACAAACAGCTGCAGCCACTCGCTGGCGATCCCGCGGCGCAGAAGGGCCAACAGGACGCGCAGCAGGCCGAACTTGCGAAGCAGGCCGGCCAGCTGGCCAGGGATCTCGCGAAACTCGGCCAAAGCGCGGGCTCCCCGCAGGCGAAGCAGAACGCTGCGCAGGCGGCACAGAAAGTGGGACAGGGGCAGCAGGCCATGCAGCAGGCGCAGGCCCAGGGCAAGCAGGGCAACGAGGGCAAGGCCGCCCAGGCCGGCGAGCAAGCCGCCCAGGCGCTGAAGCAGGCCGCTCAGCAGACCGCCCAGGCCGCCCAGCAGATGCAGGGCAAGTTGCCGGGAGAGCAGGCCGGTACGAACGCCGCCAAGCAGACCGGCGAGTCGCTCGCTCAGGGACGGGAGCAGGTCGGCCAGGCGCAGGCCGGGCTCGGCAAAGGCCAGCCGATGGAAGCCCAGGGGGCCATGCAGAAGGCCGCCGCATCGCTGCACCAGGCGGCGGCGAAGGCGGGAGAGCAGATGGCCCGGTCGAAGGAGTCTGGACTGCCGAAGCCGGGTGCGAAGCTGCCGGGGCTGAAAGGGGCGGCCCCCTTCGGGCTGCCGGAATCGGGGCCGCTGGCGAAGGAGCTGAAGAAGTACGCCGGCCGGTCGTGGGGCGAGCTGCCGGGCGAGCTGCGCACGCGCATCCTCCAGGACATGCGGGCACGCTACGGCGAGGACTACGCCGGCATCATCCGGCGCTACTTCGAGCAGATCGCCGACACGAACCGTGCGCGACGGCGCTAACCACCCCGGAGCGCCAGCGACGAACGCCTGGAGCGCCCGTCACTGGCGGCGCTCCGGGCTGGTTACTCGACACGACGCGATTGACGACGACATACCATGATGAGTTACTACTCCGCTGCGCTCGCCGCCCTGCTCGTTCACACCGCCGCCCAGCCCCCCGCCGCTCCCGGTCGCGACCGCGTCGAGGAGTCCGTCGAGCGTGCCCTCACGTTCCTCAGGAGCATCCAGGAGCCCGACGGCAGCTGGAGCGCGCGCGACGGCAAGAACGCCGCCATCACCGCCCTGTCGGTGATGGCCTTCCTGTCCGCCGGCCACGTCCCCGGCGAGGGGCCGTACTCCGAAACGGTCGAGCGCGGCGTCCGCTGGGTGCTGTCGAAGCAGAAGCCGAACGGCCTGATCGCGACCACCGCCAGCCACGAGATGTACCACCACGGCATCTGCACCCTCATGCTCAGCGAGATCGCCGGCATGACCCAGGGCAAGCTGGCGGAGGACGTGAAGCGCAAGCTCGAAAAGGCGGTCGCCCTGATCCTGCAGACGCAGCGCACCGCCGGGCAGTACGCCGGCGGGTGGCGTTACCGGGTCACCAGCACGGACGCCGACATGAGCATCACCGGCTGGCAGCTGCTGGCCCTGCGGGCGGCGAAGAACCTCGGGTGCGACGTGCCCGCCGAGCGCATCGACCTGGCGGTCGATTACATCCGCCGCTCGCGCGACCCACGCACCGGCGGGTTCGGCTACACGCCGGGCGGCGGCTACACGATCCCCTGCACCGGCACCGGCATCCTCGGCCTGGAGATCTGCGGCAAGGACCGCCATCGCAGTCCGGAGGCGCTCAAGGCCGGTGCTTTCCTGATCAAGCACCCGCCGCGCTGGAACGACAGCCACTTCTTCTACGCCGTCTACTACTGCGCCCAGGCGACGTTCCAGCTCGGCAACAACTCCTGGAACTTCTACCGCCCGCAGCTCCACAAGGTGCTGCTTGACAACCAGCACGGCAACGGCGCCTGGATCGGCAGCGACGGCTACGGGGCGGCCTACGGCACGTCGATGGCGGTGCTGGCGCTGACCGTCGAGCACCGCTTCCTGCCCATCTACCAGCGCGCCGAGGAGCCGGCCCCGAGGTAGCCGGCCGCTCACCCCAGCACGCGCTCCAGGAACGCCTGGGCGCGTGGCGTCTGCGGCTTGTCGAGCACCTGGGCCGGCGGGCCGTCCTCGATGATGCGGCCATCGGCCAGGACCACCACCCGGTCCGCGGCCCGGCGCGCGAACCCGATCTCGTGCGTCACCATCAGCAGGGTCAGCCCCTCGCGCTTCAGATCCTCCAGCACGCCGAGAACCTCGTGCTTCAGCTCCGGGTCGAGGGCACTCGTGATCTCGTCGCACAGCAGCCCGCGCGGCGACATCGCCAGCGCCCGGGCGATCGCCACCCGCTGCTTCTGTCCGCCGGACAGCTGCCTCGGCCAGGCGTCGAGCCGGTCACCCAGCCCGACTCGCTTCAGCAGGTCGCGCGCCCGCTCGCAGGCTGCTTGCCGCGGCACGCCGAGTACCCGTGTCGGCGCCTCGATGACGTTGCCCAGTGCCGTCAGGTGCGGGAACAGCTGGAAGTCCTGGAACACCATGCCGAGCAGGCGGCGTACCCCGCGCACCGCCGCCCGGTTGCTGGCGCCGTTGACCCCGCCGCGCAGGACGTGCGCCCCGACGCGCACCTCGCCCTCGTCGAACGGGTTCAGCCCGTTGAGGCAGCGGAGCAGGGTCGATTTGCCGCCGCCGCTCGGGCCAATCAGTGCGACCGTCTCGCCCGGGTTGAAATGCAGGCTCACCCGATCCAGGATCGGCCGGTCGCCGAACCTCTTGGTCATCCCGGTGACCGTCACCGCCAGCCCGCCCCCGGGCCGCACCCCGTCGGCCCCCAGATCCTGTGTCATCGTGCTGTCACTCCTTCGCGCCCCAGCGCGCTTCGAGGTAACGCGACAGGTGTCCCAGCGGGATCGACATCACCAGGTACAGCCCGGCCGTCAGCAGACCGATCGTCAGGTACTCGCCGCTCGATTTGGCGAGGATCTGGTACTGCTTGGTCAGCTCGACCACCGCGATCACGCTGACGACACTGGTATCCTTGAACAGCGCCACCAGGTCGTTCGTCATCGGCGGCACGATGACGCGCAGCGCCTGCGGCAGGATGATGCGGCGGAACGTCAGGCCGGACGGCATGCCCAGCGACTGGGCCGCCTCCCACTGCCCGGCCGGGATCGAGCTGATGCCTGCCCGGTAAATTTCGGCCTCGTAGGCAGCATAGTTCATGCCAAAGGCAAGCACCCCCGCCGTGAAGGCATCCAGGTCGAGCGCGAAGCCGAGGTCATAGTGGGACGACACCGCCGGCAGCCCGAAGTAGAGGAACACGAGCAGGAGCAACACCGGAATGCCGCGGAAGAACTCAACATAGCTGAGGGCGAACCAGCGCAGCGGCGCCGGTCCATAGAGCCGCATCAGGGCGAGCGGCAAGCCCAGCGCCACCGCCAACAGGACGCTCAGGGCGGTTAGCCGAATCGTCATCCACGCCCCGTCGAGCAGCAGTGCGAGCGAATCGAGGAGCGCATACCGGCGCAGGAACTCGACGCGGACCGCTCCCTCCGGCTCGGCGAACTCACCGGGGGACATTAACTCTTCCTGGCTGTCGTTCCAGATGCCCCACTTCTGACAGATGCGCCGCATCTCGCCCTTGCGGAGCAAGCGCCCGAGGGCCGCATCCACCTCGTGCGCCAGCTCCGGGTTCTTCTTGCTGAAGGCGAGGGCATAGTAGCCACGGCCGCTGAGTGGGTTGGCAAACTTAAGCCGATCCTTCAGGTCGGGGTTCTTCTGCACATAGTAGGTGGCGATGGGTAGGTCGAGCAGGACCGCATCAATGGGAGCGGTCGGCGGCCCCTTGGCGAGATCCTGGTACGGCTCAACCTGGCCGTCGTACAGCCTGGTCCGGATACCCATCTGCTCCAGCAGACGGCTCGCGGCGGTGTCCTCCAGCGTGCCGACGGTGCCGCCGACGCGCTTGCAGCCATGCAATGTGTCGAATCGCGCCTCGCTGGCGTGGACGACGAGTTGGAGTTTGAAGACGTAGTACGGGCGTGAGAAGAGAACCTTCTCCTTGCGGTCGGGGGTGACCTCCAGGCCGTTCATCGCGAAGTCGAAGTCGCCGCGGTCGAGGCCGGGAACGAGGTTCTTGTAGTCGTACTGGCGGAACTCGATGGGGCGGTCGAGTTCCTTCGCCAGGGCGGCGGCCAGGTCCACCTCGAACCCGGTGTAGCGTGTCGGATCGGCCGGATCCTTGAAGATGTAGGGGGCGCCGCCCTCGGCGTCGGCGCCGTATCGGAGCGGCTTCTTGCCGGCCGCGTCGGGTTGCGCGGCGGCGCGGTCGGGATTGCCGGCGGCGAGGCAGAGAAGGGTCAACGCTGCCAGCAGAGGTTTGAAAAACCGGCGGTTGGTCAAGGGGAGTTGGTCCTCCTCGGCGGTCGCCGCAGGGGCGCCTCGAAACGAGAAAAGGGATGACTCGGGAGCACGATTGCGAGGTATTGTACCTCACCGGCACCGGATGCGAAGACCGTTTCCGGCGTCCCGCGGCAAATCCTCTCGGGATACTGGGGGCAGTTCATTTTTGCAACCGCCAGGCCGGACGAGACCGGGGCGAGAGAGGGACGGCGGCGCCGGCCAGTTTTTCGTTGCGACGGGCCGGGACCAAAAAAGCGCCTTCCTTGGCTACAGAATCGAACAACTCCGCTCTCCGCTATCGTCGCTACCCCCTCCTGCCGCCTGCTTCCAGGCATTCTTTCCCCGCCCCGCACCCCTTCACCGGAGCTGCGGGGGTGCGGGGCGGGGAAAGAATGCCGCTGTTGCTCGACTACCGCCCTTGCCGGTAAACCTCCGCTAGCGCCTGGCGTGTTCGTTCAGGTCGATCACAGGAATCGAAAAGGCGGGGGCCGGTTGGGCCGGCTGACCTTGTGCTTCCAGCCAGTCGAGCGCGAACCGGGCGAAGACGAGCTTCTTCGTCCCCTCCGCTTCGTAGAGGCAGCCGATGGTCCCGTCCTTCATCGCCGTCAGACAGGAGTAGGCGAAACTACCCTTGCAGAGGACACGCTTCACCGGCCATGTCTTGCCCTCGTCGTAGCTGACGAAGACCGTCCCGTTCTCCCGCCTGGCGCTTTGCGGCCCCGAGTACAGGATGCGGCTCTTGCCGCCGTCGGCCGGGTCGGTGTAGCGCAGGACCGACCCCATGCAGCCCGGATCGACCAGTTCCGGCACGTCCGCGACCTTCGACCACGTCGCGCCGCCGTCCGCGCTGACGCACGTCTTCCGCACCGCCTTACCCGACCAGCGGCGCACGTTGAACCGGATCGACCCGTCCTTCAACTCCACGAACTGCGCCTCGTTCACCGTACTGGTCTTCCTGCCCTTGCCGGCGTCGAGCAGCCCACCGGGAGCCACGTCGCCCATCTGCCACGTCTTGCCCTTGTCGTCGCTGTAGACGGCGTAGATGTGCCACACGCCGAACGGCCCCTCGTTGAACGGCATCAGGATACGGCCAGCGTGCTTGCCGTGGCGTAACTGGATGCCGATACCCGGCCCGCTGGCGACGGTCGTTACCACCTTCTCTCGTCTCGTCGCCCTCGTGATGTCCCGTGGCTTCGACCAGGTTACGCCATCGTCGGCGCTGGTGATGAGCCAGTTCCGCACGACCAGATCGCCCTCGTAGCCGGGCTGGATTTTCCCGCTCCGCTCGCCGACGCCCGCCGGATAGGACTGGTACATCAACAGCACCAGTCCGTCCTCGCGCTCGACCACGGCACACGGGTTGTTCAAGGCGCGGTCACCGTCCTCCGCGATGACGGCGACCTTGCCCCAGGTCTTCCCGCCGTCGGTGCTGCGTTTCAGGACGATCTTGTTTCTGGCCTGATCGGCATCTGCGGCACGTCCCTCGGCGAAGGCGAGAACCGTGCCTTTGCTGGTGACGACGACTGAGGGGATACGGACCGATGCGAACCCGTCCGCCTTCGGCACGAACACGTCCGCCACTTCGGGTTCGGCGGCGCTCACCGGCGTCGGCAGGAGCAGCAGGAATAACAGGGTGAGGCGGAGGTGCGTCATGGATGGCCCTTTCGTTGTTTGCTCGGCGGGAAAGTCAGAGCCATGCGAAACGGGGTTTCGCACTCCGTGCGTTCCCAAACAGCGTCGGAGAACGAGAGGTCGCCGGGCGCCGGTAACCATCAGCGCTGGCCGCAAACCGCGCAGGCGGAGTTACGCTGAATGGCCACCTTGCGGAAGGTCATGTCGCGCAGATCGCCGATGAGCAGCTGGCCGAGGAGCGGTTCGCCGAGGCCCGCCAGCACCTTGATCGCCTCCATCGCGCCGAGGCACCCGATCGCCCCCGCCACTGCCCCGAACACCGGGAACTCGCGCTTCCACGCCGGCGGTTCGGTCGGATACAGACACGCCAGGCACGGCGTCCGCCCCGGCACGACTGTCGTCAGCTGCGTGTCCAGCTCGTACATGGCGCAGTCCACCAGCGGCTTGCCCTGCGCCACCGCCGCCCGGTTCAGCAGCAGCCGCTCGCGGAACAGCGGCGCGCACCCCACCACCAGATCGACGCGCCCCACCAGGCGCTCGGCGTTCTCCTCGGTGACGTTCTCGGCGATGGTCTCGATCTCGACAAACGGGTTCAGCTGCCGCAGCCGCACGGCCGCCTGCTCGACACGCGGTCGGCCGATACCGTCATAGCTCATGAGGAGCAGCCGGTTCAGGTCGTTCGCCCGCACATCGCCGCGGTGGGCCAGCACCAGCCGCCCGATGCCGGCCGCCGCCAGCTGATACGCCACCGCCCCGCCGACGCCGCCGCAACGCGACACCAGCACCGACGCGCCCTTCAGCTTCTCCTGCCCCGGCTCGCCGAAGCCGTCCACCCACAGCTGCCACTCGTAGACGGCGCGCTCGGCGTCGGTCAAAGGCCTGGCGTCGCCCATCTCACCCCCCTGCCATCGGCGCCAGCACGGTCACCACGTCGCCGTCGCTGAGCGGAGCCGGGCTGTCCCAGCGCACCTGCTCCGCGCCGACGAACAGCAGGATCGAGTCGTGCAGCCTGCCGTCGCGCAGGAGCAGCCGCCGCAGCGCCTCGCCGTGGCGGTCCGCCAGCCTGCGCACGAGATCCTGGATCGAGGAGCCGCTCTCCAGCTCGACCGCCTCGGAGGCACGGCCGGTCGCCTGCTTGACCTGGGCCAGGTACTTGACGGCGACGCGCATGACAAACCCTCACAGGGTCCGCGCCGGGACGATCCCGTTCGGACTGGGCAATCCGGACGTGGAGACCTCCTCGACACGCCCGCCGCGGAGCAGGAACAGCCGGTCCGCGAGCCGGCCGGCCTCACTGGGGTTGTGCGTGATGTGCAGGGTCGTCACCCCGGTCCGGTGCCGCACCGACTGGAGGAGAACGCACATCTCCTCGCGCGTCTCCTCGTCCAGGGCGCTGAGCGGTTCGTCGAGGAGCAGCACCGCCGGACGGAACGACAGCGCCCGCCCGAGGGCCACGCGCTGCGACTCGCCTCCACTCAGGCCGTGCGGCTTGCGGTCGAGCAGCCGGCCCAGGCCGAGCAGGTCCGCCAGCTCCGCAACGCGCTCGGCGACCGCGGCCGCCGGCCACCGGCGCACCGCCAGGGCGAACGCGAGGTGATCCCAGACGGTCATGGTCGGGAACAGCGCCCGATCCTGCGGCACGTAACCGACGCCGCGCTCCGCCGGTTTCAGGTCCGTCACGTCGCGGCCGAGCAGGGTGATGGTTCCGCGGACGGCCGGCTTGAGGCCGCAGACCGCCTCCAGCAGGGTCGTCTTGCCGCTGCCGGTCTTGCCCATCAAAACGCCGTACTGCCCCGTCGCGAGGGCGAACGACACCCCCTCCAGGGAGAACGAACCGGCGCGGACGGTCAGGTTTGCGACGGCAATCATGGTGAATCACGGTCCTGCGAAAGCCCACGGGCTGCGTCCCGTAGACCGAGTCCCCGACGCTTCGCCCACGGGCTGCGTCCCGTGGGCCTGGGGGCTTCTCATTTCGGCGGCAGCCTTTCCATACCATATACCCGCACAATCACCAGGACAACGACGGCGGCCGCCACCATCAGCAGCGACACCGCCACCGCCGCCTCGATGTTGCCGATGCTCAGCTCCAGGAACACCGTCGTCGGCAGCACCTCGGTGCGCAACCGCGTCGCCCCGGAAAACACCAGGATCGGCCCGAACTCGCCGAGCGATCGAGCCCACGCCAGCGTCGCCGCCGTCACCAGTCCGCGCCGCGCCTCCGGCAGCACCACCAGCCAGAACGCTTGCCCGCGGCTGCACCCGAGCGTCAGCGCCACCTGCTCCTGGCGCGGGCTGATCTGATCGAACGTCACACGCATCGTCCGCACGGCGAACGCCGTCGCCACTGCGAACTGGGCCAGGATCACGCTCGGGATCGCGAACGTCACTCCGATGACGTTGTCCTCGATGAACTGCCCGACCGGCGTCTGGAACAGGATCAGCAGCCCCAGGCCGATCACCAGCGGCGGCAGCACGATCGGTACGTCGAGCAGGGCGTCCACCGCCGCCTTGCCGCGGAACTCGTAGCGCGACAGCAGATACCCCAGCGGCACCGCCGCCCACAGCGCCAGGATCGTCGTCAGCGAGCACGACAGCAGGCTGAGCTTGATTGCGTAGCGGATCTCCTCGCTGCCGAGCGCGCCGAGCAGGTGTTCCGGCGAGGTGAACGACGCCATTGCCAGCAGCATCGCCGCGATGAGGACGACGTAGACGCCGCCCAGGACGATCAACCCCGCGTAGAAGGGAGCGTCGGAGCGAACGCGGGGCGCGGGGGGAGCGGCGACGGGAACGGACACGCGCGAGGGATTCATGCTACTTCGGCTGGTAGACCCAGTGGAACCCGAGGCGGCGGAAGCGGTCACGGCTCTGCGCCGCGACGAGAGCGCGCTGCAGCCGTTCGAGCAGGTGGCGGTGGCGCGTCCCGGCGGCGATGGCGAACGGCTGGGTGGCGTGGGCGTCGGGCAGGTCGATCGGGATGACGTCGAGGTACTCCCGCACGTTCGCCGGGGCGCTCAGGGCGTTGCTGCGGTAGACGACGGCCACGTCGAGCGCGCCCGTTCGCATCTGGTTGACGAGCATGTGGGCGGCATCGACATGGACGACGCGCTTCCTCGTGTCCTCCGTGTAGATCCGCTCGTGCAGCCCGAGGCGGCGCAGCAGGTCGTCGGTCAGCTTGCCGAGGGCCGAGTTCGTCGGGTGGGCCAGGCCGATGCGCAGCCCCGGTCGCGTCAGGTCGTCCAGCGACTTGATGCCTTTCGGATTGCCCTTGGGGACGAGCAGCACGATGTCGTTGCGGGCGATGGCCACGCCGGGGCCGAACCACTGCTGAACGTCCGCGAGGAACGCGGTGTCGCAGGCGAAGTAGGCGTCGGGGAAGTGGCGGCCGGACTTCTGCCCGCCCTTGATGCTCTTCATCTGGGCGACGAGAACGCCGCAGCCGTTGTAGCTGGTGGTGATCTGCACGCCCTCGCGCTGCTCGAACGCCTTGAGAACGTCCTGCACCGCCGGCATGAGCATCGCGCCGGCGGCGAGGTGGATGTGCGGCCGCTCCTCCCACGAGTCCGCGTCCGGAGGCAGGGTGTAGCGGTACTTCTCCAGCACCTTCCCGCCGTGGTCACGGGCCGTCAGGTAGCGCGCGAACTGCAGCGCCGCTGTCGGCTGGCGCGACTTCGCCAGTACGCCGAGCGCGACCTGCTCCTGCACGCCCCGGAACTCCGGCGCGTCGATCACCTCCAGCTGCGGGTACTGAGCGGCGACCGCGTCCCAAACGATGCCGACGTAGTGATCCTTGATGGCCACTGTGGACGCGACCTTGTTGACCGTGCCGGTCGTGGACACGACCGCCGTTCCCTCTTTGCGGCGCTTTTCCAGGGGCGCCCAGAGTTTGTGCGCCTGCAACACGTCGCGGCCGACCCGGCCGATGGAGGCGCCCTCGCTGCTCGCGAGGACGACAGACAGATCGGACCGCAGCAGGTCGGCCGCCGACGTGACCGGCCGCCCCTGCGCGCGCAGCTGGTTCTGCGTCTTTTTGTTGACGACGAGCACCGGCCGCATGACGGCGACGGGGACCGTCTCGGCGACCAGCCCGGCCTTGATCGCCTGCTCCATCGTCAGGGCGTCGGCCGCCAGGTACAGGTCGCCCTCCTGCCCGGCGACGCGCATCGAGGACAGCAGCTGGCCGGACCCGCCGTAGGTCGGCTCGACGGCGACGTGCTGGAGTTGCTGGTAATCGTGGATGATCTCGTTGACCGGCTTCGTCAGGCCGGCGGCGCAGAACAGGCGAAGAGCCTTGCCATCCGCGACGGCCGTCCGGTCCCACGGGCTCCAGAGGAATACGCTCAACCCGACGACGGCCAGCAGCGAGGCGCCGCCGACCAGCCACGGGCTGCCGAGAAACCCGAAGTGCGTCCACCTGCCTTTCATGCCCGTACCTCCGCGCCGGTCACGGCGCTTGTCTTGCGGTCGAAGGGAACGATACGGTGCGCCCGTCGGGC
Source organism: Gemmataceae bacterium (assembly GCA_020847555.1). Next base: position 12,944 of record JADLBT010000364.1, on the reverse strand, counting down.
GGCCTCGGGGTCGTGCGTCACCAGCAGCACGGCCCCGCCGGCACGGGCGAAGTCGGCGAGGTGGCCGAGGACGACGTCAGCGTTTTCTCGGTCCAGGTTGCCGGTTGGCTCGTCGGCGAGCAGCAACTGCGGGCGGTTGAGGAAGGCGCGCGCCAGGGCGGCGCGCTGCCGCTCGCCGGTGCTCAGCTGGGCCGGAACGTGATGGGCACGGGGCGTGAGCCCGAATGTACCGAGGAGTTCTTCCGCACGATGGCGGGCGCCGGCCGACTGCAGCGCGAGGGTCGGGGCGAGGACGTTGTCGAGGACGCTCAGGTAAGGCACCAGATGAAACTGCTGAAACACGAACCCGATCCGCTGCGCGCGGTAGCGGGCGCGAGCCTCCTCGGATAGCTGGTAGAGATCCTGGCCGGCGACGAGGACGCGGCCGGCGTCGGGGCGAAGCAGGCCGCCAGCGGCGAGCAGGAGGGTAGTCTTGCCGCACCCGCTGCGGCCCTGAACGGCGACGAACTCGCCCGCGGCCACGTCGAGGGACAGGCTGTCGAGCACGTTCACTGGTCCGGCCGGGCCGCGGTAGGTTCTGGTCAGGTTGCGGATCTCAAGCATCACTCATCCCCAGCCAGGGGAAAGCCCCTTCGGCAACCGCCTCGGCCCTGCTCAACGTTAGCGCCACCTCACACGGCGGCGGGATCGACCACCACGAGCCGCCGTCCGGATGGATGCTCCGGTGATGGTGGGGGACAGCGGGGTGTCAAGCGTCACGCAGCACGACGGCCGGATCCTGCCGCGCCGCGAGCAGCGCCGGCACCCAGCTCGCCAGCGCGCACAGCACCGGCGCCGCGACGACCGCCGCCGCCAGCCACGCCGGGTCGAACTCGACGCCGGCCGCTCCCTCGTCCAGCAGCGCCCCGGCCAGCGACCCGGCCAGATACCCGAGCAGCCCGCCGAGTACCCCGACCAGGAGCGCCCGCAGCAGGAACAGCCCGAACACGCGCGGCGCGCCGACGCCCAGCGCTCGCAGAATGCCGACCTCGGCGGCCCGATCGCGGGCGTTGGTGAATGCGAGCAGCCCGACCCACACCGTACACCCGAGCACCACCAGCGGCACCAGGACCGCGGCGAACTCCTCGCGGCCCTCGCGCAGCTCCTGCCGCGCCTGCTTGACGCGCGCGACTGACGCGCGCGCCTCGGCGGCCGCCCGGTTGCGCGCCTCCGCCCGGGCGAGCGCCTCGCTGCCCTTCTCCTCGACCTGCGTGTCCGGCAGGATCTTCGCGATCTCCTGCCGCACCTCGCCCAGTCGGTCGGCCGCCGAGCAGTTGCACTCCAGCGCCTGGATCTCGCTGATCCGTCCTTCCTGGCCGAGTACCTTCTGGGCATCCGCCAGGTTCAACCGGATCGTGATGTCGTCCGGGCCGCCGCGCGGCCGCTCGACCTTGCGGACAGTGAACTCTCGGCCGAGCAGCGCTACCGTGTCGCCGCGCTTGATCCCGGCGCTCTTCTGAAGCAGGTAGCCGACGGTGACGGTCCCGGGCGGAACGTGGTCGAGGATCTGCTTCTTCGCCGTCTTGTTGGCGATCGGCAACTCGCCCTTGATCCCCATCACGATCACCTCGACGCCGCGCTCCTTCCATACGACGCGCTGGCGCAGGCTCGGCAGCAGGTGGTTGACGGTCACCACGCCCGACCGGGCCAGCCGGTCGGCGTACTCTTCCGGCATCGTTCGCGGGGCGTAGTCGCCGGCGTACAGCTGGGCGAGATTCTGGTCCTTCGGCAGGATGAGGATGTTGAACCCGAGCAGCAGGCCGATCTTGCGGTAGTCGTCCTCAAGCTTGCGGCCGCCGGCCCGGACCTTCTCCTCCTGGGCGGCGACCAGTTCCTCGGTGCGCCGGTCGTGCTGGCGCAGCAGCGCCAGGACCGCCACCAGGCAGCCGACGGCGGCGAGGACCGAGAGCACGGCCAGGCAGAAGTTGAGCCGCCGGTAGCGGATCTCGCGCAGTACCAGACGCCAGACGCTCATGCCTACCCGTGCCCCCTGTTCTTGCGCGCCAGCAGGAACGTGAACGCCCCGACGAGCACCAGTCCGCCGGCCGTCGCCACCAGGGCGTTGCGCACCAGAGCGGGGCCGGCCCCGAGTTCCGGAGGCGATACCGCGACCGTGGCGGCCGTGGCGGGCGGCGCGGGGGACTCGCCGGGCAGGGTGATGGTCGGCTGGCGGTCCGGCGCGGTTTCCCAATCGGCGACCGCGAGCAGGTAAACGCCCGGGTTCTGCTCCTTCACCTTGCACGTACACGGGCCGATCAGGAACCGGGCGTCGGCCTCGATGTTCTCGGCCGTGATGCCGGCGCCGATGAGCGGCTCCTTCGCCCGGCCGCGGCCGAAGACCGGGTAGACCATCGGTTTGTTGCTCGGCAGATCGTCCTCCAGGCGCTGCAGCATCTGTACCAGGAACCGCTCCTTCGGGTCGTCGCGCGCGACGCGCAGTACCGAGAACGCCAGCTTCAACTCCGGCCCCTTCTCGCTCAGCCGGTCTTCCGGATCCGCGGTCAGCCCGGGCAGCTTGAGCGTCTTTTGCAACCGCGCTACCTCGTCGCCCAGCAGCTTCGCGGCTGCGTCGTCCTTACCGCGGTCGCCGCATTCGAGGAGGAGCCACACGGCCGAATCGCCGGCCAGGATGCGCTGCGCGATCTCGCGCCGCGCCGGCGAGTCGAGCAGCGCCTGCACCGACGCGCGCGTCAGCTTCCCGGACCACAGGCGCGGGTCGCGGACGCGCACCGTTTCCGGGTAGCGAACGACCAGCAGCGGCAGGTCGCGGACCGGCTGCGACTCGAACAACTCGACGATCTCGGGAGGCAGTTTGCGGTCGAGGTCGATCAGATCGAACCAGTAGTTGGCGACCGCCGGTTCGGTGGCGGCGTGCTTCGCCAGGGCGTCGGTGAGCGCCTTGTCGGCGGGGCTGAGCGGGCCGCGGTGGAAAACGATCACGTCGTAAGGGTCGGCCCTCCAGCGCTCCAGCGCGTAGCGGAAGACCGGGACGTTACACCCCCATGCCGGCGCGGCGGCAAAGACCAGCACGGCGGCCGCGGCGGCGAGCCCAACTCGACGGACGCGCGATACACCCACGGGGGAATCCTCAAGGGAGAAGGAGAGCGTGTCGGTTCTATTACCATACAGCGCCGGGCTGGAGGCTGGAACTGTCCGCCGACGACCGGGACGCGCGGATCGTCCTTACTGGCCCTCGGCGCGGACCTCAACCCCGCACAGCACCGCCGAGCGCACCGCCGCGTTCGCCGACGGCCGGAACGTGACGGTCAGCTCGTCCGTCACTCGCACCCCGCGGAACTCCTTCACCACGGAGCGATTCGGTCCGCCCGCCTCGCGCGCGACGTCGAACGCCTTCAGCACCTCGCGACCCTGCAGCGCCACGTCGAAGACGCGCTGGCCGGCCTTGAGCCTGTCCGGCTCCAGAAAGTGCAGGCGCACCGTGTACGTCCGCCCGGCCTCTCCGGCCGACAGGCCGACCGTCACCGTCTCGACGCCCTTGACGCCCGACGCCGCGACCCACTTCAGGCCGTTCCCCTCGACGGCGCTCTCGTGCCGCCGGAACAGTTCGACCTTCGCCGGCGCCACCTTTACCGGCACCGCGGGCGACTTACCGGCGACGCTCGGGAACTCCAACCACAGCGTGCCGGCCTCGTCCTTGCGGTCGCCCGGCGCGCCGAAGTTGACGCCGACGCGCTGGATCGTCCCCTTCACGCTGCTCACTCCGAACGTCGTCCACATCTCCGCGTCCGGGTCGTGGACCAGGCCGAGCGACGACTGGTTCTGGTACAGGCAGGTGCAGGTGCGCGTGTAGTCGGGAGCCGTCAGGACGCCGCCCGCGACAACGAGGTTGTTCGTACAGCTTGACCGGAACCCGCCGAAGTTGCCGGTGCCGGAGTCGCCGCACAGGTCGAAGTACCCGGCGGCCCCGGATCGGAACGTCAGCAGGTGCTCGGCTGCCATCGGTGTGTTGCACCCGTAGTTACGCACCCATTCCCACGGCGTTGGCATGCCCGTCAGTGGGTGTTCGCGCAGCTTCGGCTCGCCCGTCAAGATGTGGCTGGCGGCCTGGTCGCGCAGGACGTGGTCGCCGTGGATCATCGCCGGCCCGACGTACTTCGCGTTGAACCACAGCACCTTGCCGGTATCGGCCCGGTACGCCCGCATCCCCCGCGGCTCATCGGAGATCGTGTCGCGCGCCCCGCGTCCGGACTCCATGAGCACCTCGTGCCTGGCCGAGTAGCTCATCCAGGTGCCGAACACGTTCTCCTCCGTCGCCCACACCTCCCGGCCGGTCTTCAGGTCGAACGCGACGAGGCGCGGCGGATACTTCGGCTCCTCGCCGCGGCGCTTCAGGCGGGTCTGCTCCGGACCGGACAGGCGGTCGATGGCGTACAGCCGGCCGCCGCCGATGCAGATGCTGTTGTGGCGGAACCCGGTCCGCGCCTTCACGCGCCACAGCATCTCGCCGGTACGCCGGTCCATCACCACCAGCTCCTTGCTGGACGAGAGGCTATCATTCGCGCCCCGCAGTTTCTTGACCAGCCTCGTCAGCGGGCTGTCGGTGTCGTTCTCTTTCGCCTTCTCCTCCTCGTCGTCCGAGGCGGGCTTTTTCTTCTTTGCCTCCTCTTTCTCCTTTTTCGCGGCGGCGTCGAGTTCCTTCGTCACGTCGGCCTTCGCGATGAGCAGCGGGTCGGCACTGCCGACGAGGTAGTCCTCGAACACGTTGATGTACCCCCAGCGCGGCGGTGCGTCGGATCCCGGCGCAGGCGGCAGGGTGAACGCCCCAAGCTTCTTGCCGGTCGCCGGGTCGAGGCGGACGCATGCCCGGTCGTGGACGATGTAGATGCCGTCGCGCGTGGAGATGTAGTTGGTTCCGCTGCTGTTGGCGCCGGGCTGGTGGGCGGTGTTGTTATAGAACGTGCCGACGCCGGGCAGCTTCGTCTCCCACAGCAGCCGGCCGGTGTAGATGTCAAGGGCGCGGAGCATGTCGATGCCCTCGATGAACAGCCGGCCGTCGAGCACCTGCGGCTGCGGGCCGTGGCCGTGGCGCGGCAGGACGCCCTCGTTCGACGGGCCGCCGAACCAGAGGACGGCCAGCGGCGCCTTGACGAGCTGGTCCTTCGAGACGCGCGTGTTGGCCGCGTCGGCGTGCTCGTGCGTCCAGTTGGCCGACCCCGGCAGCGCTCCCTCGCGAGTCAGCAGCACGCCGTCGGCCCACGCTCCGACCTTCGCGTTGACCAGGTTCGCACCGGCGAACGCCTGCCCGACGTCGCGCCGCCGGTCGGCCGGCACCGGCAGACACGCGACGCCGCCATACGGCCGCAGTGCGTGGAACGCCTTCTTCGCGAACGCGGCAGTCGGCTCGACCCCGGCGGCCGCCAGGTCTTCGGACACCAACAGGCTGGCGAGGTACGGCGGCAGCGGGAACGTCAGCGGGTCGCCGGCAAGGACCGCGACGCGCTCGCCGTACAGGCCGGCGGCGGCCAGGCGGGCGCGCAGGTCGGCGACCTGACGCGCGTCGCGCTCGACAACGATCAGGCGCAGCTGGCTCTGGCGGGCCAGTTCGGCCGCCAGCCGTCCGGTGCCGGCGCCCCAGACGACGGCGTAACCCTCGCGCACGCCGGTCTGCTCCAGGATCGCGTGTGCCCGCGCCGTCCACTCGTCGGCGGCCGCGGGCGCGGCGACGACGTGGTGGTGCGTCGCCGGCTTGACGTGGTCGGCGCCGAAGCAGTACAGCCGCCCCTCGCGCGTCGCGACGAACAGCCGGTCGTCGGCCGCGGCCAGGCTGACCGGGGTGCCCTCCACCCTGGCTCGCCAGGCCGGCTCCGCATCATCCTGGAACGGCAAGCTGAAGGCGACAACCTCGCCCTCCGCGGCGGCGTAGAGGCGGCCGCCGGCGCGGATAATCGTCTCCACGCCCGGCACCCGCACCGACCCCAGTTCCTTCATCTTCCACTTGACCGATTTGATCTTCTTCCCCTTGCGATCGACCGTCGTTTCTTCCTTGATGGTCGCCCCCTTGAGATCGAGGGCGCGGATGGTACTGCCGGAACAGGTGTAGACCATGTCGTCCACCAGCACGACCGGGCCGCCCAGGGTGCCGAGGAACTTCTGCGTCGCGGCCTCGAACCCGGCGCCGCCGTTGAAGTAGTACTGGCCGGCCGCCGCGACGTACGGCCCGCCGCCACGACGGTTGTTGGCCGAGAGGACGTAGCGCAGCAACTTGCCGGTGGCCAGGTCGTAGCACGCTGGCACGGATCGGCCGCCCGGGACAATCAGCCGGCCCTCGCTCGCAACGAGATACCCCTGCGGCGCGACGCCCGCGAACGAGTCGGAGTTGTGCGGCTGCTTGACGTAAATCGAACCGTCGCCGTCGTTCGTCCAGACCGGCGCGCCGGTGCGTGCGTCCAGGCAGTGGATGAACGTACCCATGAACGGCCAGATGCTGGCCGCGAAGTAAACCTTGCCATCGTGGACGACGGGGGCGCCGCGGGCCGGCCAGGCCGAAATCAGCCGCTCGTTGCCGAGGATGCGCCGGTCAGCTGGCCCGCCACGGAACTTCCAGACGACCGTTCCCTTCGCGGCGTCGAGGCAGTACAGGTGGCCGTCGTCCGACGCGACATAAAGTCGGCCGTCCCACGCGGTCGGGGCAAACCGCACCGGACCGTCGGCGTGGAAGCGCCACCTCTCCGCCCCGGTCGCGGTATCGAGGGCGGTGACGGAATCGGACCGCGACGACCCGACGAACAGCAGTTTCCCGGCGACGACCGGCTCATAGGCGGTGTCGAACTGGAGCGTGCGCTGGTCCGGCCATGCCGGCTTCAGGGCCGGGTACTCGCGCACCCACTGCAGGTGGAGGTTCGTCGGCAGATCGTGCGGGGAGGCGGCGGTGCGGCCGGCGTCACAGCGCCACGCTGGCCAGTCGGCGGCGCCGGCCGTGCCAGGGATCGCGACGAGGGCGGCGAGGAGCGCAAGGCGCAGTGCGAGTGCGGCATGGTGGCGAGATGGCATGGCGTCTCTTTCCCAGGCGGGCCGGGGGGCAGTCCTGCGGGTGTGGGCGGCGCCGCGCGGCGGGTTGGATCCTGCTCTGGATTAAACATCAGCTTACCCGAGGAGTTCCGGCAAGGCCAGCGTTTCCCACCTCTCCTCAGGGATTTCACTCGGCTTTTTCTCTCAAAGTCCACGGGACGCCGCCCGTGGCTTTGAGAGAGCTATTCCAGTCCTCGGCATACCCCTTTCTTGCTGGTCCGGCTTTCAGGTGCTGTCCTCGCACTGGATCCCACCAGCGGCCGGCACGGCGCGCAGCCGTGGCAGGACGCACAGGGCGAGGACAGCGGTGAGCCAGTCGAAGGCGATCGCAACCGCAAAGATCGGCACCCAGCTGCCGGTCGCCTCCTTGAGGAGGCTGCCGACCGGCACGAGCAGCGCCGCCGTCCCCTTGGCGGTGTACAGCAGGGCGTAGTTCGTCGTTGCGTACTGGCGGCCGAACATGTCGCCGCACATCGCCGGGAACAGACTGTAGATCTCGCCCCACGCGAAGAACGCCAGGCCGGACAGCAGCACGAACGCGACCGGGTCGTGCGCGAGGCAGAGCAGCGCCAGGATCGCGAACCCCTCCAGCGTGAACGCGATGAACATGGTGCGCTCGCGCCCGATGTGGTCCGACACCCATCCGAAGAACGGGCGCGTGGCGCCGTTGAGAACCCGGTCCAGCGACATCGCGAACGGCAACGCCGCCAGCGTCACGCCAAGGAGCGACACCGGCAGGTCGGCGACGCCGTAGTCGCGGGCCATCGGCTTGAGCTGGGCGACGGCGAGCAGACCGCCGGTCGCGACCATCGTGAACATAACGTACAGCAGCCAGAACGTCGGCGTGCGCAGCATCTCCCCGGGGGTGTAGTCGCGCCCGGACTGACGCACCTTCGGCGACGCCGCCGCGCGAACCTCGCCCGGCGCTGGCGCTCGCAGGAGCAGAGCAGCGAGCAGCACGACCGCCCCCTGGCCGAGCCCGAACCACAGGAACGCCGCCTCGTAGCCGGCGTGTTCGATCGTGTTGTGGATCGGCACGACCGTCAACGCCGACCCGGCGCCGAACGCCGCCGACGTCAACCCGGCCGCCAGCCCGCGCCGGTCCGGGAACCACTTCAGCGCGCTGCCCATGCTGACGCCGTAGACGATGCCGGCGCCGACACCGCCAAGCACCGCACCGAGATAGAGCAGGGACAGGCTGTCGGCGACGGCGTTGACCGTCCACGCGAGCCCGACGAATACCCCGCCAGCAAGGACCAGCGGGCACGGCCCGAGGCGGTCCGCGAGGTACGCCTCGCCCGGGACGAGCCAGGTCTCGGTGAGGACGAACAGCGCGAACGCGAACTGGATGGCGACCTCGCCCCAGCCGTATTTGCGGTCGATCGGGCCGACGAACAGTGTCCACCCGTACTGGAGGTTCGCGACGGCGATCATCGCCAGGATGCCGGCGAGGAGTTGCACCCAGCGGTTGCGCAGCAGGGAGGCAGGCATCGGGGCGGCACGGTCGAGCGGCGCCACCGTGGCAATGACCCGGTCAGGCGGCATGTTCGCGGCCCGAATGCTCGAAGCGTCGCGAGGGGTGGAGTCGCTCATCGGGTGACCGTCAGCCAGGGTGGGGGCGTGGAGGCACGCCATGCGATTATCGCAGAGCGTCGCCCGCGGTCAACCGGCCAGCGCGGATTCCCGCCCCGCTCCGGGTCGCTTGCTATCACGGGGTCGGCGCATAGTGCAAGCGCCGCTCGTAACCGGCGGATGTGGTGAACCCCTGCGGGCCACCCGAAAGAAAAGTTACGATTTTGCGGACTCGTCTCTTGCGGCCCGAGCGAACCCAGGTACAATAGGGCGTGTGATTCATAGGAAGTGTGAGCCCGCTTCATTCGGGTCACACCACCTACCTCTCTCCTCTTTATTTTTCGCCTGTCCGGCCTCCATCCCACCTGCCGGACAGGCTGTTTTTGTTTCCCCCCACCTGCCAAACCTTCTCAATATTCAGAAAGAGTTGAAAATTCGCCGGGCGCCTCTACAATTCCGAAAGAGGCTCCTTCACCCGGCGAGGCCCGTCATGGACTCCCGCATTCGGATCGGCGCAGTCAACTACCTGAACACCAAACCGCTCATCCACGACCTGGAGGCGCTGGCGCCCGCGGCGGAGCTGGTCCTCGACGTGCCGAGCCGCCTGGCCAACCTGCTGGACCAGGGGCACCTCGACGTGGCCCTGATCCCGGTGATCGAGTACTTCCGCAGCGGCGCGTACAGCGTCGTCCCCGACATCGCCATCGCCAGCGACGGCCCGGTCCTGAGCGTCACCCTCTTCAGCCGCGTCCCCTGGACGGCGATTCGCAGCATCGCCCTCGACGAGGGCTCGCGCACCAGCGCCGCCCTCGCCCAGGTGCTGCTGCGCAGGAAGTACGGGGCGACGCCGCGGATCCTGCCGCTGCCGCTGGACGCGGAGGCCGAGTCCGCCGACGCCGACGCCGTGCTGCTGATCGGCGACCGGGCGATGCGCGCGTGCCTGCCGGGGTTCGCCCACGCCTTCGATTTGGGCCAGGAGTGGCACGACTGGGTTGGGCTACCGTTCGTGTACGCCGTCTGGGCCGTCCGCCCCGGAGCCGACCTGGGGCCGGTTGCCGACGCCCTGCACGAGGCGAAGCGGCGCGGCCGGCGCGAGGCCGGGCCGATCGCCCACCGGGAGGCGCCGCGCCTGGGGCTGGACGCCGGCTTTTGCCGCCGCTATCTGGAGAACATCATTCGCTTCGACCTGGGTCCGCGCGAGCAGGCCGGCCTGCACCACTACTACATGCTGGCGTGCGAGCTGGGGCTGGCGCGGAAGGGGGTGACCCTTGAGTTCCACGATCGCACGCCTCTTGGCGCGGGCCGTTGACGGCGGCCGGCTGAGCTACGACGACGGCTGCGCCCTGTTCGCGTGCCGCGACCTCGCCGCCCTCGGGCGGGCCGCCGGCGCCGTCTGCCGCCGCCTCCACCCCGAGCCGTACCGCACCTACAACATCGATCGGAACATCAACTACACGAACGTTTGCGCCGCCGTCTGCGACTTCTGCGCCTTCTACCGCAAGAGCACCGACGCCGACGCCTACGTCCTCCCGCCGGAAATCCTCTACCAGAAGATCGAGGAGACGATCGCCCTCGGCGGCGACCAGGCGCTGTTGCAGGGCGGGCTGCACCCGCGGCTCAAGCTGGAGTGGTACGAGGATCTGCTCCGCGATCTGAAGGCGCGCTACCCGGCCTTCAACCTCCACGCCTTCAGCGCCCCCGAGCTGTGGTTCTTCCACAAGCTGAACAAGCTCCCGCTGCGCGAGGTGTTGCGGCGCCTGAAGGACGCGGGGATGGGTAGTCTGCCGGGCGGCGGCGCCGAGATCCTCGTGGACCGGGTGCGCCGGGCGATCACGGTCAACAAGTGCCTGACCGACGAGTGGCTGGAGGTCCACCGGGTCTGGCACGAACTCGGCGGGCGGTCCACCTGCACGATGATGTTCGGCCACATCGAGACGCCGGCCGAGCGCGTCGAGACGCTGGACCGACTGCGCCGCCTCCAGGACGAGACGGGCGGCTTCACCGCGTTCATCGGCTGGACGTTCCAGCCGGAGCACACGGCGATGGCCGACGTCCCGACGGCCGGCGCATTCGAGTACCTGCGCACCCAGGCGATCGCCCGGCTCTACCTGGACAACGTGCCGAACCTCCAGTCGTCGTGGGTCACGCAGGGGCTGAAGGTCGGCCAGCTCGGGCTGTTCTTCGGCGCCAACGACATGGGCAGCCTGATGATCGAGGAGAACGTCGTCGCGTCGGCCGGGACGGTCCACCACCTGACGCTGGAGCAGATCAGGGGCGCCATCCGCGCGGCCGGGTACGAGCCGCGCCAGCGCAACGTCTTCTATCAACTGCGCGACGGCGGAACGAACCACAAAGACACCGCGAGCACAGAGAGAAAACACCCAGAGGAAATAGCCATTTGAAGGCGGAGGTGGCGGTTCTTCCGATTATTATGAACGATCTCTGTGGGTCTTGGCTCTGTGCTCGCTGTGTCCTGTGGTTCATTTCTCATGATCCAGGTCGATAATCTCTGCAAATCCTTCCGCGACCTGCGCCGCGGGCAGGTGCTGGCAGTGGACCACGTCAGCTTCGAGGCGCGGCCGGGCGAGATCTTCGGTCTGCTCGGCCCAAACGGAGCCGGCAAGACGACGACGATGCGCATCCTCTGCACGGTCCTCCGGCCGACCGGCGGATCGGCGCGCCTGGCCGATTATGACGTCGCCAGGCAACCTAACCTCGTCCGCCAGCACATCGGCTTCCTGTCCGCGAACACCGCCATCTACGACCGCATGACCGCGTGGGAGTTGGTCGAGTACTTCGGCCGACTCTACGGGCTGGAGGGGGATCGGCTGCGGGCACGCATGGAGCAGGTGTTCGCGTCACTGCGCATGAACGAGTTCCGCGACGTCCTCGGGGCGAAGATGAGCACCGGCATGCGGCAAAAGGTGTCGATCGCCCGCGCCATCGTCCACGACCCGCCGATCCTGATCTTCGACGAGCCGACGCTCGGCCTCGACGTGCTGGTCGCCCGGGCCGTGCTGGACAACATCCGCCGCCTGCGCGACCTCGGCAAGTGTGTGGTCTTCTCGACCCACATCATGCGCGAGGTGGAGAAGCTGTGCGACCGGGTGGCCATCATCAGCCGGGGACGCATCCGTGCCGCCGGGACGCTCGAAGAGGTGCGCCGAGCGCACGGTGAGGAGGATCTCGAAGAATTGTTCTTCCGTCTGGTGTCCTGAAGCCCACGGGCCGCACCCGTGGGCTTCGAGGGCTCATGTCCCATCGCACCTTCCCCGGTCCAAACACCTCCCGAGCAACCCGTCAGAATCCCACCACCGGGGCGGCGCCGCCCAGGCCCGGGAATCCAGGGGTCGCCCCGCCGAACGGGACGCCCATGCCCCCATACGGGTTGAAGGCGCCGAACGGACTCACGGCCCCGTAAGGCGGCATCGCGCCGAAGGGGCTGATGCCCCCGTAGGGGTACATGCCGCCATAGGGAGGGAACCCGCCGTAGGGGTACATGCCGCCGTAGGGGTTCATTCCGGCGAAGGGGAGGCCGCCGTAGGGGTACATGCCGCCGTAGGGGTTCATTCCGGCGAAGGGATTCGCGTAAGGTCCGAACCCGCCGTAGGGCGACGACCCTCCGTAGCCAAACCCGCCCGGAGCCGCCCCGGCAAAGGGAGACTGGTTGCGGCCGTTCAGCGACCCGTTTCCTTTGGTGTTCCCGCCCAGAACGTCAATTGAACCGCGCGCGCCGAACGGCGCGAGTAGACCGTCGGAGCTGAGTCCCGGCTGCGAGAGGCCGGTGGCGGGTCGCAGCTGGATCGGCTGCGGCTTCAGGGACCGCTGGACCGGCCGGAGGATCGGCTGCTGCGCGGACGCAGACCCGACGGCGAGCGGCAGAACCAGCGCAGCACCGAGCGTGACGAAGGACCGGGGCATGAGGCGCCTCCTCGAAGGTGTGAGAGGTTGTTCCGTGTGCAGCCGTGGGGGACTGCATCGCCCCATTGTCCCCGCCGCGGGGAAGCGATTCAAGACGCCCGCCCCTACCTCAGGCCGGGGTGAGGCGAGAAGGGCAAGGGCCGCACCGCGAAAGACGGTTGGAGGAGTGCGACGGGCCGGAGTGAGAGCGTGGAAGACGCGGGGCGCAAAAATGCGGCTCGCACCCGGGGTGGGTGCGAGCCGCCTGGGAAAGCGGGATTGTTCAGAGGACCGGCAGCATGCTCAGAAGCCGAAGCCACCCATGCCCATCATGCCGGGCATGCCCATGCCCATGCCGTAACCACCCATGCCCATCATGCCGGGCATACCCATACCCATGCCGT
>JADLBT010000363.1 GCA_020847555.1 Gemmataceae bacterium | reverse complement strand
GCCGGAAACATCGCGGTTTCTGGCAGCGGTGCAGCGGCTCAAACGCCAGCGGCGCCGCAAGGAACGGCAAACGCGATTGGCCAAACAACGTGTGCGCAGCGCCCTCCGAAAGATGCGCGAGTGCTAGCACAGGGACAAGCGACCGGGTGTGCCAGGGGTTCCTGCAAAGCCCACGGATGGCGCCCGTGGGCTTTGCAGGAACCCCTGGCACACCCGCCGCCCGGCGGCCCGGGCGGCGCGGCTGGTCAGATTCGTTAATACCTGAAATACAACGGCGTGTAGTACGCGCTGCCGTACACGGCGCTGTAGCTCGGCGCCGGGCCGTAGAACGTCGTCGCGGAGTAGACGCGCGGCCGGAACAGCCCGGGCCGGACGTAGTAACTCGTGCTCGCATACGTCGGGACCGCAGCCACGACCGGGCTGTAGAAGGAGTAGCGCACGGGCGCCACATACGCCGGCGCCGAATAGGTGACCACGGGGGCGGGCGCCGCGTAAGTGACCACCGGCGCCGGCGCTGCGTAAGTGACTACCGGCGCTGGCGCCGAGTACGTCACCACGGGGGCGGGCGCCGCATATGTCACCACGGGGGCTGGGCTGTAGTAGGCGACCGTGGGCGGGCACACGTAAACCTGAGCCTGGACGGCCCCGGCCAGCAGGCACCACGCCGCCAGCGCGAGAAGGGACTGCTTCAAGGTGCGTCTCATCGGTGGTCCTCCTTGGGGCGATGACGAGGTTGACGGTCCTGCACGCCGCCACGACTTCAGTATCCGTGACCGTTGTGGCGGCCGCGCTTGATTTTCCCGCCGTGCCGGCCGCCCTGTCAACGTGCCGCCCCTGCTTTCGCTACATCCGGCATAACCGGACTGGCAAACTGTGCCGCCTGGGCGAAGTGGGCCGCGCAGCAGTTCACGGAAGCCGCAACTCCTTCTCGCCAACGCGCACGTCGAGTCCCCCTTTCGGGATGGGGAGGCGCAGCGTCCAGAGTACCCCCTGGGCGACCAGTCGGCGATACTCGGGCAGGCGCCAGTTCTCGTGGAAGTGCAGTCCCGCGAACCCGAACGACCGCCCCCGATCGGGTCGCTCCCACGCCCACGCGACCGTTTCGTCCGCGCCGTCGATGGCCGCGCGCAACACCGGCGTGACGCCTGCCTTCGCCTTCGCGAACTGCAACTGGTAATAGAACTCATCGCGGACGGGGAAGTCGGTCAGGCCCGTCACGACCGGGTGCTTCGGATCGGGGAGAGTGGCCTTCGTTTGCAGCACCTTGTACCTGCGGTCCGGCCCGCCGTGGCAGCCGCCAGCCAGCTTCACGAACCCGTCGATGTACTTCGCGTCCTTCGCGCCCAGCGCCCAGTGCAGGACGACGATGGCCCCGCCGCGAGCCGCGAGGCGCTGGAACGCCTCCAGCCGCCGCGGACTCTCCTGCATCCACCGCCCTCCCTCGGCGAGGAACAGTACCACGCCGTCAGCCTTGTCGATCAGTTCCGGCCCCTCGCTCCAGAAACCATCGACGGAGGCGGTCGTTACCTTCAGGTCGGGGACATTGAGCAGACACCTCGCGAGGATCTTCAGCCCGGGCATGTACTCGTGCGTGGCTGCCGGGTGGCCGTCCGGCCCCTGGCCGATCAGCAGCAGCCGTTTCGGCGTCTCGGCCGGCGGCTGGGCGGCAAGTGTCAGAGCAAGCAAGGACGCGGCGAAGGCTCCCGAAAGCATCAGCAATCTCCCATCGGAACCAGGAACCAAACAAATACCAGGAACCAGGAACCAAACAACCCCGTGTTCGGTGGCAGCTGCGGTGCTTACCAGCCGCGCGCCGGCGTGCGCGGCTGGTCATTCAATCAACTGCAACGAACCATCGGATGGTTTGGTTCCTGGTTTCCTGGTTCTTCCCACGCAGCGGGCGTTACGGTTCGTTCAGCTGGAGCGAGGCGTTCAGCACGCGGCCGATGCGCTCGCGGCACTCCTCCAGGTGGGCCCGGGCCGTGTCGTCCAGCGCGCCGCCCCTCTCGCCGAGAGCGTTGCCGATCCGCCCCTGGATCTCGCGCAGGTGCAGCCGGGCCAGACTCTTCGCGTCCGGCGGCACACGCCCTGACCCGCGGCCGAAGACGACCATGAACCCGCCGCCGTTACCGTTCGACCCGAGAACCAGGTTCGACAACTCCTTGACGTGCTCGCGCTGCAGGTTGCGGCGGATCACGTTCGACTTGCCGACGCCCTTGGGGGCCGGCGCGTCCTTGATCGGGTGCTCATTCCAGATGCCGTCCGTCAGCGTCCGGAACACCTCGCCGACCGTCAGCGGGTTGTCGTCGGCGTCCGTTTTAAGGGCGTTGTTCTGGATCCGGTTCAGGACGGTCGGGTCGAGCAGGTGGTTGAGGACAACCCGCTGGATGCCCAGCACGCGACCGTGGACCGGGTAATCGACGCCGCTGTAGAACGTCCCCTCGTTGCCCCAGTGCGACCAGCGGTCGGCCGCCAGTCGGCGCAACAGCTGCGGCGGGAACTGGAAATACTTGTCGGTCAGGACGTGGTTTTTGAGGAACTCCAGCGCCTTGCGCTGCCGGGCCGCCTGCACCGGGACGAGTGGGTCGCGTCCCTTCGGGTCGTCGCGGTGGTCGCGGTGCGCGAACTCGCCGCCGACGTGGCTGGCCACCAGGTATGCGCCGTTGCCGTACTGCCCCAGCAGGAGGCCGAACGCCTGCCGCACGCGCTGATACCCCTCGCCCTTCTCGACCGCCTTGTCCGCCAGATCTTTCATCAGCTCCTGGGACAGGAGCATGCGGTCCATCGCGAACTTCATTGTGTCGGCGCCCAGATCCCACACGTTGATGTGCGGGTCGGACGTGCCGAACATGTCCTCGTCGGTGCCGTAGTCGTGGCCCGGCTCGGCGCCGCGTCTGGCGATCTCCTGGAGCTTCGACCACTCGCCCTCGGTGCCGCCGTCGAGCGGCTTGTAGGCGTACTCGATCGCCCAGTAGTCGTACGGGCCGAGGGTCGTCATGAAGTAGTCGCCCTGCTTGACGCCCCTGGGCGCCAGGTTCACCGGCAGGTAGTCCATCACCGATCCGGCCAGACCCTTGACGCGCGTGAGGCTCGTGTCGTGCAGCTGCTCGTTCTTGAGCATGGCGCTCGCCTTGAAGTTGTGGCGCAGGCCGAGGGTGTGGCCGACCTCGTGCATGACGACGTACTTGACGGCCTGGCCGATCAACTCCTCCGGGATGGCATCGCCGGCCTTGCCCGGTTGGCCGCGCAGGATCAGCGCCAGCCCCATCAGACCGAGTTCGTGCCGCAGCGACGAGCCGCACCGACAGACGCCCTGACGCAGCGCCGCCAGGTGGGCGCGCGGATCCGCGCCGTCCTCGCTCTTGCGCACCAGCAGTCCGTGCCGGTCGTCCCAGCTCAGGCTCCCGCGCGCTTGCGGCGTCCCGAGCAGATCCCAGCCCTGGCGTGTCGCGCGGATCAGGCTCGGCAGCTCCTCGGCCGACTTCCCGGCCGCGCGGAACAGCTTCGCCTCCTGCTTCCACATGCGGATCAGGTCGGCGTCGAAGATGATGTCGGCGTCGAGGAGTTCGCCGGTCAGCGGGTTGGCGCGCGACGGTCCCATCGCGAACGCCCCGCCGGTCGTGATCCACCGGAACGTGTTGTAGTTGATGTCCTCCGGGTCGAAGACCTCGTTCTCCTGCTGGCGCACCTCGATGGCGTCGCGGAAGCCGACCTTCGCGAACGCCTTGTTCCACTCCAGGATGCCCTCGCGGACATACGCCCGGTACTCATAGGGGACCGAATTCTCGATCCAGAAGACGATCTTCTTCTTCGGCACCGACAGCTTGTTCTTGTTCTTCGCGTCGGTGTCGGCCCGTTCCAGGCGCCAGCGGTTGACGTGGCGGACGAACGACGTGTCCTTGCTGTCGCTGCTGAAGTCCTTGGTGACGCTCAGGAAGTGCCCGACCCGATCGTCGGCAAGGCGCGGCTGGTAGCCGCCCTCGGACAGCTCGACGAGGCCGTAGTGGATGACGACGGTGGTGCCGCGCGGGTCGATGACGCTGTCCCCGCCGCGGAACATGCCGCGCCCGCCGGCGAACGTGGCGGCCACCTGGATCTCGATGTTCTTCGGGAACGCCTTGACCTTGTGCCAGGTGGTACGACTGCGGTCGAGCATGCCGATGCTGAGCTGGGCGAAGTCGGTCATGAAGATGTCGGCCAGGTCGATCAGCAGCCCGCTCGTCTTGGGGTTCATGCTGCGGATCGGGATGGCCGCCAGGATCGAGTCGGTGTACGTGATCTCGACCGCCTTCGCGACGGGGGAGCCGGGCTGGGCGTGGAAGCGGACGTTGCGGCGGATCAGGTGCAGCTTCGTGTCGCTCACCTTCTTGAACAGCAGCACCCACTGCTCGTCGAAGTTGAGGGTGAACCCGCCCATGCCCATGCCGCGCGCGATCGCGATCGGGCACAGGAGCGGCCGGTTCAGCTGCGGCGGCTTGATCTCGGCGTACAGGTGTTCGTCCTTCTGGTACAGCTTGAACAGGCCGTCGATTTCCCTGGCCCCCTTGATGAACTTCTCGATCGGCGGGTACTTCGGCTCGGGCAGGTCGGGCATCGAGCCGGCGCCGCCACCGGGCGGGAGCTTGATCGGGACCACGCCGGGCTCCTGGCCGGTGCCGGTCCGTTCGCTCCCGGCCCAGCCCGTCAGCAGCGCCAGGGCGGCGCACGTCACGAGCAGGAATCGTCTCATGGGGTAGCACTCCACTGCTTGGGGGGATGAGGACATCGTGCCGTGTCCATACGGCGGGTCGATCGCTGGGATCCTGGGGCAGACAGGTTGAGAAGTCCGGGGGCCGTCCGCTGCCGCGGCAGGCCGGGGTTACTCACTTCAGCGGGTGGGGCTCCCTGGGCGCCGGGAAACCCCACGCAACTCCCCCACATTAGCGCGCGCCGATGGGAAGGGCAAGCAGATTTCCGGACGGAAGGCGGCCCTGCCCCCCGCCCACGGCCGAAAAGGGGGATGGTTCCGGCCCGTGGCGTTCGCTAACGTGAACTTCTGGAGCGGGCCGCGTGTCGCGCGCCGCGAACTCGCCCAGCGCCCCCGAGGGACGCATCGTGCATGTACTGTTGACCGGCGGCTACGGCTGCATCGGAACCTGGATCGCGCGCAACCTGCTGGCACGCGGCGATCGAGTGTGGATCTACGACCTCAAGGAGGATCCGCGCCGCCTGCGGCTGCTCCTCGACGAGGAGGGGGTGCGCCAGGTCGGGTTCGTGCCGGGAGACGTGACCGACCTGGCCGGGCTGCGCCACACGATTCGGACCCACGGCATCACCCACCTCATCCACCTGGCGGGGCTGCAAGTGCCCGTTTGCCGGGCCGACCCGATGCTGGGGGCGAAGGTGAACGTCCTCGGCACGCTCGCCGTGTTCGAGGCGGTGCGCCAGTCGGAGGGGCAGGTGCAGCGCCTCGTCTACGCCAGTTCCGCCGCCGTCTTCGGCCCGCCCACGGACTACGCGACCGGGCGGCTCGGCGATGACGTTCCGCTGACGCCCGCGACGCACTACGGCGTCTTCAAGTGCTGCAACGAGGCCAACGCCCGCATCTACTTCCAGGACCACGGTCTGTCGAGCGTCGGCCTGCGCCCGTGGACGGTGTACGGCGTCGGCCGCGATTTCGGCATGACGAGCGAGCCGACCAAGGCGATCAAGTCGCTCGCGCTCGGCCGGCCGTATCACATCAGTTACGGCGGGCAGCAGGATCTGCAATACGTCGATGACGTGGCGAAGATTTTCGTGCGCTGTCTGGAGGCGCCGTACCGCGGGGCGAAGTCGTACAACTTGCGCGGGGATGTGGTCGATCTGCCGACGTTCCACCGGACCCTGGGCGTGGTCGAACCGGCGGCCGAGCGGCTGATCACGTTCGGCGAGCGGCAAATTGCGATCGCGTATGACCTCGACGATACCGCCCTGCAGCGCGACCTGGGGCCGATGCCGCACACGCCGCTGGAGGAGGGCATCCGGCAAACGCTCGACCAGTTCCGCCGCCTCCGGGCGGAGGACCGTCTCGACACCGCCGACCTGGACGCCTGATGCACGGCGAGGACACGCTCGACAGGGCTCAACTTTCGGGGTCGATGCCCAGCTCCTTTAGTTTGGCGAGCCACCGCGCGGCCCGTACGCGCTCCTCGTCGGCCTGACGCTGGGCGGTTTCCTTCTCCGCCCGCTCCTGGTCGGCCTGACGCTGGGCGGCCTCCTTCTCGGCCCGCTCCTGGTCGGCCTGGCGCTGGGCGATTTCCTTCTCCGCCCGCTCCTGCTCGGCGCGGGCGTGCTCCTGGTCGGCGCGGACGTGCTCCTGCTCGGCACGCTCCGCCAACTCGACGTAGGTGGCGAATTTCCGGCCGTCCGGGTGGTACAGCTCCAGCTCCTTGCCGTTCAGCTGGAACCGGACCGCAAGCCGCGGGCTGACCCACCCGTCCATGAACAGAACGGCGACCAGGTCGTCGCCCTCCCGTGTCCACCCCAGGAGGGCGCCGCGGTCCGGGTCGTACACATAGTATTCTTCTACCCCGTACCGCTGATAGAACTTCCACTTCGCGTGCATCTCCCCGCGCCGGTTGCTCGGCGAGAGGATCTCGAACACGACGTGGAGGGGGACGCCGCCCTCCTCCCACTGCCGGTACGATCCCCTCTCCCCCTTCGGCCGGCCGAACGCGACGTAAGCGTCCGGAGCCTGGCGGATGGTGTTGTCCCCCTCCACCGGATACCAGAACTGGTTCCCGCTGACGAACACGTTCGGGTCGGCCCGGTACTGAGCCTGGAGCCCGCCGACGATCGTCAGGATGTACTGGAACTGCAGCGTGTTGTCGGCCATCGGCTCCCCGTCGCTTTCCGGGTAAACGATTGCGTCCGGGGTCGGGAGCTGGGTCAATGCGTTCATGCCGGGTGCCTCCTCGAGCGCCAACCACTGATCGCCCTCAGCATACCTGCCCCCCAGGCCACGGTAAAGCCAAGCAGGGGAATGGGGAGCGGGACGCGCGGTGGCCGCCGGGGGGCGTTACAGAGCCTCTGCGCCTCCGCGCAGGGCAGGACGCCACCGCGCCCGCAACACGCGCGGGTGACGCGCTGCGTCCTGGATCGTCGGGGCCAACTCGTATTCCGGGAACGCCTCGAGGCGCTCGCGGGCTGGCCCTTCCTGCGGCGCCCCGATCTCCACGATGAGGTAGCCGCCCGGTTCCAGGTAGGCGCGCGCCTCGCGGACCAGTCGGTCGAACACCGCGTAGCCGTCCGGCCCGCCGTCCAGGGCTCGGTGCGGCTCGTAATCGCGCACCCCCGGTTCCAGGTTGGCGATGTCGGCGTGCGGGATGTACGGCGGGTTGCTCACCACGAAATCGAATCGCTCGCCCGCCGGCACCGGCCCGAACAGGTCGCCCTCAAGGAAGCGCACCCGGTTCGCGACGCCGTGCCTCTCCGCGTTGCGCCGCGCCACCGCCAGGGCGTCGGGGCTGATGTCCACCGCCGTCACCCGGGCTCCCTTGTGGTACTTCGCAATCGCGACCGCCAGGTTGCCGGACCCCGTCCCGAGGTCGAGCACGCGCGGCGCGGCGAGCGGCTTGGCGAGCGCCAGGCACTCGACCACGACCGACTCGCTGTCCGGACGCGGGATCAGCACCGCCGGGCTCACCTCCAGTTCCAGCGAGTAAAACTCCTTGCGGCCCACCAGGTAGGCGACCGGGCAGCCCTCGACGCGCCGGCGGATCAGGTCGCGGTAGCGCTGCCGCACCTCGCCCCCTGCCGGGTCGCCGTACCGTGCCCCGTACAGGTCGATGCGCTTGCAGCCCAGGACGTGCGCGAGCAGCACCTGCGCGTCCGTCCGGGGAAACTCCGCCCCCTTCTGGCCCAGGTAGCGCTCGGTCCATTCCAGAAGGCTGCCGACGGTCCAGGCCTGCTCGGCAGCGGCGCGGCTCGGGGTACTCATTTCTGGCCTCGCTGGTCGGAGGTCTGACCAGCATCTCCTAGCCTCTGTTTCTTGTCGAAGTCCTTCATCGCCTGAACCAACTCCCTCAGATCCCCGGCGATGACCGCGTCCAGGCGGTACAGCGTCAGGTTGATGCGGTGGTCCGTCACCCGGTTTTGCGGGAAGTTGTATGTGCGGATCCGCTCGCCCCGGTCGCCCGAACCGATGAGCGTCCGCCGCTGTTCCGCGCGCTGGCTGTGCAGTTTCTGCTGCTGCCTTTCGTACAGCCGGCTGCGCAGGATGCGCATCGCCCGGTCGAAGTTCTTGTGCTGGCTGCGCTCGTCCTGGCACTTGACTTCCATCTCCTCGGACGTGCCGCGCCTGTACCAGATGCGGACCGCGCTCTCGGTCTTGTTGACGTGCTGTCCGCCCGCCCCGCCGGCCCGCATGCGCTCCCACTCGATGTCCTGGTCCTTGACCTCGACCTGGACATCATCCGGTTCGGCCAGGACCGCCACCGTCGCCAGCGATGTGTGGATGCGGCCCTGCTGCTCCGTCTTGGGGACGCGCTGGACCCGGTGGCCGCCGCTCTCGTAGCGCAGGTGCTGGTAGGCGTCCTCGCCGGTGACGCTGAAGATCACTTCCTTGTAGCCGCCCTGCTCGCCTGGGCTGAAGGAGATGTCCTCAACGCGCCACCCCTGGTCGCGGGCGTAGTGGGTGTACATGCCGTAGAGGTCGCCGGCGAAGAGGGCCGCCTCGTCGCCGCCGGTGCCGGCGCGGATTTCCAGGATGACGCTGCCGAAGTCCTCGCCCTCGACCAGGAGGAGGTCTTCCAGCCGCGTCCGCAGGGCGTCGAAGCGCGGACGCAGGGCCGCCAACTCTTCCTCGATGAGTGCCTTCATCTCGGGGTCGGCGTCGGTCAGGAGCGCCTCGGCCTGGGCGATGTCGGCGCCGGCCTTCTGATACTCCTGGTACGGCTTGACCATCTTGGCGAGCGCGCCGTGCTCCTTGCCGTACTGGCCGTAGCGGGTCCGGTCGGCGATGACGGCGGGGTCCGCCAGCAACCGCTCCAGCTCTTCCGAACGCGCGACGGCCTTCTCGAACGCGGGCCAGGTCATGAGAGGGGTCAGGGGTCAGAGGTCAGGAGGTCGGTTAGCGGAACACATTGGGAGAAATGGGCAGGGGTCAGGAGTCCGAGCCCGAAGCACCAGCGAGGGACATAGCTCACTGCCTCGCCGACGCTTCGGGCTCGGACCCCTGACCCCTGCTCGCCGAACCCAGCTACTTCGGCTGCGCGGCCTCGGTCTGGGGAGCCTCGGCGGCGGTCTCCTGGCCCTTGCGCTTGCCCCAGTTGTACTTGCGCTGGAATTTCTCGACCCGGCCGGTGGTGTCCACGTACTTCATCTTGCCGGTGAAGAACGGGTGGCAGGCCGAGCAGATTTCGACGGTGATGTTCTTGCGCGTGCTGCGCGTGACGAACTTGTTGCCGCACCCGCAGGTGACGGTCGTTTCAGCGTACTCGGGGTGAATGCCTTCTTTCATGGGTCTTTTGCCTTTCGGTCACGATGACATCGGTGAGTGAGTCATTGTAGGAAAAGCGCGTCCCCACGCACAAGGGGAGAAGGGACCGACGCCCAGTCTCCGTAAAGCCCACGGGTGGCGGCCTGTGGGTGGAGTGCTGGGGGACTTGGCCCACGGGACGCCACCCGTGGGCTTGCCAGATATCCCACTCTCACACCACCTCTCTGCATGGGGGCGCCGGGGTTGGATCCCGCGTTGACGGGGCCGCGGCCTTCGGTTACGAAACCCGCCCAGGCGGGAAACCCGGGGGGTGGGAGGGTGTGCCATGCGCTGCAGCCGATGGTTGGGGCTGGTCCTGCTGACCGGCAGCGGGTGCCTGGCGCCGTCCGGCGAGCCGCGCACCCCGCTGGCGTCGGTGGAGCGTGCCCTGCTGTTTCACCCCGAGCGCTACCCCGCGGGCGACTGGCAGCCGAGCGACCTGGTGTACGAGGATGCGTGGTTCCAGTCCGCGGACGGGACGCGCCTGCACGGCTGGTACTGCCCGGCTGAGCAACCGCGTGCCGTCGTGCTGTACTGCCACGGCAACGCCGGCAACGTGACCGGGTGCAAGTGGGCACTCCGGCTGCTCCAGGAGAAATGCGGCGTTTCCGTGCTGGCGTTCGACTATCGCGGGTACGGCCGCAGCGACGGCTCTCCGACCGAGGTCGGCATTCTGGCGGACGCCCGGGCGGCGCGGCGCTGGCTGGCGGCCCGGACCGGCGCGTTCGAGAGCGACATCGTCCTGCTCGGCCGGTCTCTGGGCGGGGCCGTCGCCATCGACCTGGCCGCCCGCGACGGCGCCCGGGGGCTGATCCTGGAGAACACGTTCACCTCACTGCGCGACGTGGCGGCCGGCAAAACGTGGCCACTGCCGCCGGAGTTACTCATGCAGGCACGCCTCGACTCGGTCGGGAAGATCGGCGCGTACGCAGGGCCGCTGCTGCAAGCGCACGGCGACGCCGACCGCGTCGTTCCCTACGACCTCGGCGTCAAATTGTTTGAAGCCGCCAACCGGCCCAAGCGGTTCGTCCGTGTCCCGGGCGGCGGCCACAACGACCCGCCGTCGGCGGAATACTACCAGGCGCTCGTACAGTTCCTGGCATCCCTCCCCGCCGCGGGCGACTGGCCGTGGCAGGTGGGAAAAGGACCACCCCCGACGACGAACGGCGCGCCCCGGGCGGCGCATCGGGACGCGGGCCGATAGACCTCTTCCAGCCGGCAAAACCGTTAATCTCCCGCACGGATCGGGCCGATGAATAGAAAACGGCCAGCCCGCTCACGGGCTGCGTGTCGGCGTGGGGCGGGAGGGTCTGGCATGAGTAGATCAGCAGTCTGGCTCCTGGGCGTTGTCATGCTAGCCTGCGGTTGCAGTTCGGCCGCCACCACACGGCTGAACGACCCGCAGGCGGTGAGCGGGCACACCGCCTGCCGGTCCGGGGATTGTAACGCGGGCAAGCCAGCCTGTCCGGACCGGCCGCCCAGGCGCCCCGATCGTTTACCCGACCTGCCCGCCGGGCCGTGCCAGGGGGAAACGACCCGGTGCGGGAATGGCAGACCGGCGAGAGGGGAGAACACCTCGCCCTACGCGCCGGTGCCTTCCCCGAAGGTGCTGTCGTCAGAACTGGGTAGTGTCGGACCTGACCAGGTGCTCGAGTTGCCGGCAATCGCGATCCGCACGGCGTGCAATTCCAGCCCGGCGCCGCCGGTGCCGCTCCTCGTACCGAACAGAGAACGCGCTCCTGTGCGGGCCGACGGGAAACCGCCCACGACCAGCACCGGGCGCGGGCCGGCGCCGGCGGTCGGAACGCCGTTCGCCACGGATTGGCTGCCCGGTTCCCCGGCGCTTCTCGCGAAGTCGCTGCCGCCTGAAGACGATGGCGTGCCGTTCGCCTGCACCCCGCCGCTGATCGTGGGCGCCGCAACGGCCATTCCCGCCGTTCCGGCTCCAGCGATGTGCCCGCCTCCCGGGGCGGCGACAACGCCTCCCTCGGCGCCGGCGAATACCGCGGGAGAACTACCGCTGGCGCCGCCGCTGGTCGTGCGGGCGCCGCCCGAGGTCCACCTCGGCGGGGCGTTCACGACGCCGTCGAGTCGGGCGCGCACCGCCAAACAGTTTCCGAAGGTACGCCGGCCCTGACGGTTGGCGGATTATTCGATCGGGGCGGCACTTCCAGCAACGGGAGCGGTCGAGGAGAGTGACGCGGGCTCGTCGTCCGGGGTGCGCCACCAGCGCCAGGTGAGGACGACGCCGAGCGCAACGCCGAGCAGGTCGAGCAGCACGTCGCGCCACGAGCCGCTGCGGGTGACGACGAACCGCTGGCCGAACTCCGTCCCGAGGGCGTGAGCGGCCATGAAAACGAGGAGCAACCAGCGATAGCGGACGGGAACCCGCAGCCACCCGCTCAGGACCGCCAGCAGCGCGTAGGCGACGACGTGCAGCCCCTTCGCGAGCAGAAACCGCGCCTCCCGCGACAGCCACCCGTCGGTAAACCCGGCCGGATTCGGAACGAGCAGCCCCAGCGACCACAACGACAGAAAGAGAGCCCACAGCGCCCAGCGCGGCCGCGTGGAGTACCCGAGCCTCTCGGTGAGTTGACTCATCGTATCCCGGCTCGTCCGGGCGCCCTCGCGGGGTCAGATTGCGGGGCCGGAGCACCGGGTTGCGGGCGAGGTGCAACCGGACCGGGCCGTCTGGCGCTCCGTGCCGCACGATTCCTCCACTACATCTTTAGCTCGCAATCCGCCCGCAGCAACCCCCGGCCCTGTCCCTGCACCAGGCTCCCGGTCATCTCAGCGCTTCCACGGCGGCGATCATCGCGCCGGCGATTTGCTCCAGCGCTGCGTCGGACGTGCAGAACGGCGGCATGGCGTAGAGGACGTTGCCGAGCGGACGCAGCAGGACGTCGCGTTCCAGGCAGGTACGCCGCATCCGCTGCCCCACGTCCGCGAGGTAGCCGCCCGGCACGTCCACCTCGACCGCCGCAATGGTGCCGCGGACGCGCACCTCGCGCACCCGTTTGTGGCCGCGCAGCGGGGCGAGGGTCCGGTTCCAGAACGCCTCCAGGCGGGCGGGCGCCGGGTGGACGGCCTCCATCAGCATCGCCCAGTTCGCGCAGCCGATCGCGCAGGCGAGAGGGTTCGCGGTAAACGAGTGGCCGTGGAAAAAGGTGTGAGCGGGGTTGTCGGTGTCCCACAGGGTGACGAGTTGCGGCGTTACCAGCGTGGCGGCCAGCGGGAGGATGCCGCCGGCCAGCGTCTTCGCTGCGCACAGGAGGTCTGGCCGCACCCCGGCGGACTGATGCGCCCACAGCCGGCCGGTGCGCCCGCCGCCGGTCATGACCTCGTCCAGGATCAGCAGCACGTCGCGCCGGCGCGCCACCTCGGCGAGGGCGCACAGCACTTCCGGGGAATGCATGCGCATGCCGCCGGCCCCCTGGACCAGCGGTTCGACGATCACCGCCGCCACCTCGCCCGGATGGCGCGCGAGCACGTCGTCAAGGCGCTCCGGCGCGAGCGGGACGATCTCGGCGCGGAACAACAGCGGCTCGAAGCGGCCGAAGAAAACGGGATCGCGGCTGACGGCCATCGCCCCGAACGTGTCGCCGTGGTAGCCGTGCTCAAATCCGACGAACAGCCGACGCCGCGGTTCCCCGCGCAGACACCAGTACTGGTATGCCATCTTCAGCGCCACCTCGACGGCGGTGCTGCCGTTGTCGGAGTAGAAGACGCGGCCGCCCGCCATGTCCGCGGACCGGAGCAGCAGTTCGGCCAGGGTGACGGCGGGCGGGTGGGTGACGCCCGCGAAGTGGACGTGGTCGTAAGTCGCGGCCGCCTGGTGCAGTGCCCTCATGAGCGGGGGGTAGCGGTGCCCGTGCAGGATCGTCCACCAGGAAGAGATCCCGTCGATGACGGCGCGGACGCCCCGGCGAGGGTCGGCCACGTGGAGCCACTCGTCCCGGGCGGCGACGCACCCCAGCGGCGGATCCTGGCCCCGCAACGGCGTGTAAGGATGCCAGACGGTCAGGGCATCGCACCGCGTTAGTTCGTCCTCGGAGGTGCCCCAATCCTGCCGCCAGGGTAGCTCGGGCCACGAGGGATCCATGCCCCGGGCCGCCTCCGCCACCCCGACGGGATCCCAGCTCGCCGGCGGTGTCACCGGCACAATCCAGGCGGAGCGCTGACGCTGGTGCAGCTGCTCGGCGGCATAAGAGTCAGGCGGCCCGACGAGCGCCACGGCACGCGGGTCGATCCCCTCCCCCTGGAGCGCACGCAGACACTGGAGCCCGCGCCCGATCGCTCCCAGCGCCGAGGCACAGACGAGGACCGTGGGAAGGTTGAGTGCATGGACCAGGGCGATCTGCAACTCCTCCTCGTTCAGCGGCGAGAACGGACTGCCGAAGGTTTCAATCAGCAGGTGGCGGCCCGGCCGCGTCGGACGCGGACGGGCGGCGGCGATGAGGCGCGCGTGCGGAACCTCCTTGCCCTCGCGACGGGCTGCGAGAGGCGGAGCAACCGGGTCGCCAAAGCGGGCCAGCGGCGGATGAACGACGGCCGAGGGGACGAGGCGCCGCACCGTTTCCGTGTCGGAGTCGCCCGTCTCGACCGGCTTCCAGTACTCGAAGTGGTTCGGGAAGGCGGCCAGGCAGAGCAGCGCGAACGTCGTCTTGCCGGCGTCGGTGTCGGTGCCGAGGAGCAGCAGGTCGGTCATGAGAGCACCCGCGCGACCGCGGCGGCGGCGGCGGCGCGCAGCGTGTCGCGGTCGTGGTCGGCGTGAATGGAGAGACGCAGGCGCGCCGTCCCGGGCGGGACCGTTGGCGGCCGGATGGCGCGCATGTCCCAGCCGTCCGCTTGCAGGCGCCGCGCCGCCGCCACCGCCCGGCCGTCCTCGCCGAGGAGCACCGGCACGATGTAGTGCGCGCCCGGCGCCTGGATGCCGCGCTGCACAAGTTCGGCCCGGAAGAAGGCAGCGTTGTCGTGCAGGGCGGCCCGACCGGCCTCGTCGCGTGCCGCGCGGGCCAGCGCCTCCAGCCACCAGCCTCCCACAGCCGGCGGCAGCGCCGTCGTGAAGATGAAGTGCCGGCAGCGGTTCACCAGCAACTCCTTCAGCCGCGTGCTGCCGGCGACGTAGGCGCCCGCCGCGCCCAGCGCCTTGCCGCCCGTGTGGACCGTCGCCAGCACCCGCCCGCGCACGCCCGCCGCATCGACGCAACCCGAACCCTGTGGCCCGAAGCAGCCCGTCGCGTGGGCCTCGTCCACGATGAGGTGCGCGGCGTATCGCTCCGCCAATTCCGCCAGCTCCGGGAGCGGGGCAAGATCGCCCTCCATGCCGAACAACGACTCCGTGACGACGAACAGCTCGCGCCCCGGCGCTCGGCTCTGGTGTGCGGCGCGCAGGCCCGTTTCCAGGTGATTCAGGTCGAGGTGGTTGCAGATGAAGCGCTCGGCCCGCGCCAGGCGCAGGCCGTCGATGATCGAGGCGTGATTGAGCCGATCCGAGGCGACCCAGTCGTGCGGCTCGATGACAGTGGCAAGCAGTCCCTCGTTGGCGACGTACCCGCTCGTCAGCACCAGTGCCGCCTCGGCCCCGTGCCAGCGCGCCAGCGCCGCCTCGACCTCCTCCCATACCGGGTGCTGGCCGCGGAGCAGGCGCGACGCCATCCCGCTGCGTGGTCGGACGGGGTCGTCAAACCAGCGGCTCGCACCCCGCGCACCGGCGTACCCCTGGTAGTCGTTGGACGTGAAATCGACACCGGCGGGCGCCGCCAGCTCGCGGTGGCGCCCGCCGGCACGCAGCTCGGCGAGGGCGGCGGACCAGCGCTCCGACAGGCTCATGACTCGCTCAGCACGGGCAGGCCCAGGGCGCGGAACAGATCGGCATCGGCGGTCGCGCTGGGGTTCGGCGCGGTGAGGAGCTTCTCGCCGAAGAAGATCGAGTTCGCGCCCGCGAGGAAACAGAGTACCTGCAGCTCGCGGCTCATCCGGTCGCGGCCGGCGCTCAGGCGCACGCGCGCCCTCGGGAACGCGAGGCGCGTCGTCGCGACCAGCCGCACCAGCTGCAGCCCATCGACCGGCGGCGCGTCCTCCAGCGGGGTGCCGGGGATCGGGACGAGGCAGTTGATCGGGATGCTCTCGGGCGGCGGATCGAGGGCGGCCAGCTCGGCGAGCAGGGCGAGCCGGTCCTCCTCCGTCTCGCCCATACCGAGGATGCCGCCGCAGCACACCGAAATGCCGGCCCGCTGCACCGCCCGCAACGTGTCGAGCCGGTCGTCGTAGCTGCGCGTGGTGATGATGTTGCCGTAGTGGCGGCGCGACGTGTCGAGGTTGTGGTTGTACGCGGTCAGCCCGGCGTCGCGCAGCCGGCGGGCCTGCTCGTCGGTGAGCATGCCGAGGGTGACGCACGTCTCCAGACCCAGCGCCCGGACGGCGCGCACCATCTCCAGTACGCGGTCGAACGCCGGACCGTCGCGCGGCCCGCGCCACGCGGCCCCCATGCAGAAGCGCGTCGCCCCCAGCTCCTTCGCCCGCGCCGCCCGGTCGCGCACCTCCGCGACGGTCAGCAGCGGCGTCGCCGGCACGTCGGTCTGGTAGCGGACGCTCTGGGCGCAGTACCCACAGTCCTCCGGGCAGCCGCCCGTCTTGATGCTCAGCAGCGCGCAGCGCTGGATGTCGGCGGGGTCGTGGTGGTCGCGGTGGACCTGCGCGGCACGAAAGATCAGGTCGGCGAGGGGCAGGCTGCAGATCGCCCTCAGTTCCTCAAGCGTCTTCATGGAGTAGGTATAACGAATCGGCGTGAGTGAGCCCAGCCTCGCCACCCCCTCATGAGGCGCCGCCGGACCGACCCGGAGCGCCAGCGACGGGCTGGTCCGCCGGCGCCGTTCAAACTCACCCGAGGCCGAGCTTCTTCAGCCGGCTGACCAGAGTGCTCCGCGCCATCCCCAGCGCCCGCGCCGCCTCGGCCTTGTTGCCGCCGGCCACCGCCAGCGCCTTGAGGAGGTCCGCGCGTTCGCGCCGGGCTCGCTCCTCGCGCTCGTGGCGCACCCCACGCCGCGCCGTCGTCACCAGTTCGTCGTCACCGTCTGCCCACGGCGCCGCCACGCCGTCCGCCACCTGCAGGATTT
>JADLBT010000362.1 GCA_020847555.1 Gemmataceae bacterium | reverse complement strand
TCTCGAAGCTGCCGCCGTACTCGTCGGTGCGCTTGTTGTAGTAGGGCGAGAGGAACTGGAAGGGCAGATAGGCGTGCGCGCCGTAGACGTAGACGATGTCGAAGCCGGCATCGCGCGCGCGGATGGCCGCGTCCACGTACCTCTTCGGCAGCGCGAGGATGTCGTCCTTGTCGGCTTGGCGCGGGTGGATGTTGATCTCGAAGTCCGAGGGGATCTGCGACGGCGCGCGCGGCGTCGCCCGCGACTCGCAACACGGGGCGTGCGGGCCGCCGTACCACAGCTCGATGCCGGCCAGCGCCCCGTAGTGGTGGACGCGGTCGCACATCGCGGCGAGGTTGCGCACGTCGCCCTCGTCCCAGATGCGCGCCGACACCCGCATGGTGTCGTCGGACTCGGGCGAGATCGAGCAGTACTCGGTGCACAGGGCGCCCCAGCCGCCTTCGGCCTTGACGGCGCGGTGGTAGGCCTGGAACCCGGGCTTCTCCGACCCCGCGCCGATGCAATGGGGGACCTGGTAGAAGCGGTTCTTGAGCGTCTTCGGCCCGATCTGAATCGGCTCGAAGAGGATGTCGTACTTCGGGTCGCGCGCCACCTTCTCGGGCTCCTCTCATGCCTGAACAAATAGGTGCAGCGGGGTTGTATCGGGTTTGCCCCGACCTGTCCACCGCCGGACCGGCGTCGCGACAGCCTGGCGCGCGGAGCCGGGCCCGCCCGCGATTCCTAGTGCGACGGTCAGCATTGCACCTATTTGTCCAGCTTGGTATAGCTCCCGCGGCTGGAGAGCACAGTGGACGGTTCGACCGGTCCGCTGACAACCGCCCTGAGGGGCGATGACGGAGGAGGCGTGAGTGGACTCTGACACGACGGCCGCTGGAGGTCCCCCGACGGGAAGCGCCACCGGCGAGTCCTACGAGCAGTCGCGGCGCGGCACCAACATGCGTCGCGACATCGGATGGCTGGGCGCGTTCTTCATCGCCGCCGGCGTGCCCGCGCTGGTCCTGTTCTCGATGGGCGGCATCTCGGCGCTCACCGGGCCCGTCGCCATCCTGGTCTGGACGCTGTCGGTCCTGATCGGGTTCGTCGACGCCTTCGTCTTCGCCGAGATCGCGGGGTTGCACCCGCGCAAGTCCGGCGGTACGGCGGTCCACGGCGCCACCGCCTGGTTTCGCTACGTCAAGCCGGCCGCGCCCGTCTCGCTGTGGTGCAACTGGGTGGCGTGGACGCCGGTGCTGGCCATCGGCTCGGGCCTGGGCGCCGGCTACCTGCTGTCCGTGTTCTTCGCGGCGGACGCCAAGATCAACACGTGGAACGTCGAGCTCGTCAACCTCGACTTCCTGAAGTCGGACCTGACGCTGCGCATCAACGCCACCTTCCTCATCGGCGCCGCCATCCTGCTCTGCGTCTGGACGATCCAGCACCGGGGGATCCTGCGCACGGCGCGCATCCAGACCATCCTCACGGTGGGGTCGCTGGTGCCGCTGCTGATCGTCGTGGTGATCCCGCTGATTACCGGCGACGTCGTGATGGACAACTTCTCGCCCTTCGTGCCCATCAACGGCGCCTGGGACCACACGGGCTGGAGCGCGTTCTTCGGCGCTCTGTTCCTGGCCGCCTGGTCGGCGTACGCGTTCGAGACGACCGTCTGCTACATGAGCGAGTTCCGCAACCCGTCGCGGGACATGTCGCGGGCGATCCTGTGGGCCGGCGTCCTGTGCATCGTCTGCTACTTCCTGGTGCCGTTCGTCTTCCAGGGCGTGCTCGGCACCAAGGCGATGCTGGAGCCCGGCATCGCATCGGGAGCCGGGGTCGGCGAGGCACTGGCGGGCATGCTGGGCGGGGGCTCGGCGGTGACGAAGATCTTCGTCGTCCTGCTGTTCTTCACCCTGCTGCTGGCGATCATGACCGCCATGTCCGGCTCGTCGCGGACGCTGTTTCAGGGCGGCGAGGACGGCCTGCTGCCGAAGTACCTGGCCCGTCTGAACGCGCACAAGGTGCCGACGGCCGCCATGTGGACGGACCTGGGGCTGAACCTGATCCTGCTGCTGATGTCCGACTACATCTTCGTGCTGGCCGTCTCGAACTGCAACTACATGATCTTCAACTTCCTCAATCTCAACGCGGGCTGGATCCACCGCCGCGACAACGCGCACGTGCCGCGCCCGTTCAAGGCACCGCTGCCCCTCTTCGTGGGCGGCGTGTGCTTTGCCTACTTCAACATGTTCCTGCTGGGCGCCGGCGCCGACTCGTGGGGGAACGGGACGCTGATCACCGGCTGGATCGTGGCGCTGATCGCCGTGCCGATCTTCTTCTACCGCCACTACGTGACGGACAAGGGCCGCTACCCGGCCGCGATGTTCCAGGACCTGGTGCCGCCGGGTCAGGCCTCGCTGACGGCAACGCGCTCTGGCGTGCTGCCCTACATAGCTATAGCCGGCGGCTTAGCCGCGATGTTCATCGGCTACTTCACCTTCGGCAGCTGAGGCTGTCATCGCCTGCGGCGGGCGGCTCGCGCCGTCCGCCGC
>JADLBT010000361.1 GCA_020847555.1 Gemmataceae bacterium | reverse complement strand
CGTTGGTGCGGATGTCGCGCAGCCCCTTGCCCCCACGCCGCTGCTTGCGGTAGCGCATGCCCCCGCTCCAGCGCTCCCGGGCAACTTCTTCGCCCGTCTCGGCCGCTTCCGCCGGTTCCTCCGGCACGTCCTCGACGGGTTCCTCGGCGTCCGCCTCGGCCGGTTCCTCGCCGGCCACGTTGGCTCCGAACGGGGTGCGCTTGCCGTACCCCTTCTCGCAGATTGTCAGCAGGTAGCCCTGCGGGTCGGCGACGACCATGCCGACGACCTCGTCCGCGTCCTGAAGGCCGATCGCCTTGACGCCGCGCGTGTTCCGGCCCATCGCCCGCGCCTGTGCCTCGTCGAACCGGATCGCCATGCCCTGCCGGGTGCAGAGTACGACCTCGTCGCCCGGCCGCGTCAGGGCGACGTCGATCAGCGTGTCGCCCTCCTCCAGGGCGATGCCGATGATCCCGCCCGACTTGACCCGGCTGTACTCCGACAGGGCGGTCTTCTTGATCAGTCCGCGCCGGGTCGCCATCATCAGGTGGCTCTCGCCGTCGAACCGCCGAACCGGGATGACGCTGGTGATCTTCTCCTCCGGCTTGAGGGACAGCACGTTGGCGATCGCTCGGCCGATGCTGGTCCGGCTCATCTCCTGGATGTGGTGGACCTTCAGCCAGTACAGCTGGCCGCGGTTGGTGAAGCACAGCAGGTAGGCGTGCGTCGAGGCGACGAACATGTGTTCGATGAAGTCGTCCTCGCGCGCCCCGCCGCCGGACACCCCCTTGCCGCCCCGGTGCTGGGTCCGGTACGTCGTCAGCGGCAGCCGCTTGATGTACCCGTTGTGGCTGAGGGTGACGACGTTCGCCTCCTCCGCCAGCAGATCCTCGATGGTGAGCTGGTCGGGCGGGGTGTCGAGAACCCGGGTGCGGCGGCGGTTGCCGTACCTGTCGCGCAGCTCGATGAGGTCCGCCCGGATCACGTCGTGGAGGTTGCGCTCGCTGGAGAGCAGCGTCTCATAGGAGACGATGTCCCTGCGCAGGTCGTTGTACTCCTTGAGGATCTCGTCGCGCTCCAGGGCGGCGAGCTGGCCCAGTTGCAACCGGACGACCGCCTCGGCCTGGGCCTCGGTCATGGCGTAGCTCGGGTGGGTGCCGATCTCGCGCTGCAGGGCGGCGAAGTGGTCCGCCCCGAGGGCGCGTTCGAGCACCGCGGCCGCGACCGCCAGGTTCTGCAGCTTCTGCTTGGACTCGGCCCGGCTGGGGGACGTGCGGCAGATGTGGATGACCTCGTCGAGGGACGAGATGGCGATCAGCTGCCCCTCAAGGATGTGGCCGCGCCGCTTCGCCTCGCGCAGCAGGTGCTCGGTCCGGCGGCGGATGACGGTGACGCGGTGGCGCAGGAACTCCTCGAGCATACGCTTGAGGCTGAGCGTCCGCGGCTGGCCATCCACCAGGGCGAGCATGATGATGCTCACCGTCTTCTGCAGCGGCGAGTACTGGTACAGCTGGTTGAGGACGAGTTGCGGGTCGGCGTCCCGCTTGAGGACGACGACGATGTTGACCGGCTTGCCGTCCCGGGCGCTGCTCGTGTCCTTGACGTCGGCGATCCCCTTGATGCGCTCCTCCTTGGCGAGGTTGGCGATGGCCGCTGTCAGCCGGTCGCGCGTCTGCTGGTAGGGGATCTCCTTGATGATGATCTTCGCCGGCCGGCTCTCCTCGTCGATCTCCGCGTTCGCCCGCAGAATGAGCTTGCCACGGCCGGTGTGGTAGCCCTCGATGATGCCCTGGCGGCCGCAGATGATGCCGCCGGTCGGGAAGTCCGGGGCCGGAATGATCTCCATCAGCTCCGCGATGGTCGCGTCCGGGTCGTCAATGATCCGGATGATTGCGTCGCACACCTCGCCCAGGTTGTGCGGCGGGATCTCGGTCGCCATGCCGACCGCGATGCCGTCGGCGCCGTTGACGAGAAGGTTGGGGAACTTGGCCGGCAGGACGATCGGCTCGCGGTACTTGCCGTCGTAGTTGTCGATGAAATCGACCGTGTTCCGGTCGAGGTCGGTCAGCATCTCGGCGCCGATGCTGGTGAGGCGCGCCTCGGTGTACCGATGGGCGGCGGGCGGCAGGCCGGCGTTGGACCCGAAGTTCCCCTGCGGGTGGATGAGGGTGTGGCGCATGACCCAGTCCTGGGCCAGCCGGACCAGGGTCATGTAGATGGACTGGTCCCCGTGCGGGTGGTAGCGCTTCATCGTCTCGCCGATGATGCCGGCGCACTTGCTGGTGGCGGACGCCGGGCCGAGGCCGAGGTCGTTCATCGCCACCAGGATGCGGCGCTGTGACGGCTTGAGGCCGTCGCGCACATCCGGCAGGGCACGGCTGACGAGGACGCTCATGGCGTAGTTGAGGTAGCTGTCCCTCAGCTCGTCCTCGATGTTCAGCAGGTCGTGATCGCCATTGGAGCCGCCCGCGGCGCCGGCGTCGGGGGGCGAAGGGGGGGGCGTGTTACCGGGGGGGAGTTCGTCCGCCAAGGCAGGAATCCTCACCTGAACGAGTCGGTTATTCTCGGGACTTTCGCAGATAAAATCCTCGATTTCCTTCTTCATTATCATATCAGAAACGATGCCGATTCTCTACGCCGGTTGCCGGGTTCCGGGCCGCTCGGCCGAACTCGCCATCCGAGCCCGAAGCGTAAGCGACACCACAGACCCCCGGATGACTGGGAAACCGGATGGCACGCGAGAATTCGAGGGAACGATGATCGAGTTGTTGCGGAACGGCGAGGGGCGGTATCGGACGGTCCTGGCGGACCCGCCGTGGCGGTTCGAGAACCGGACCGGCAAGGTCGCGCCGGAACACCACCGGCTGCGCCGCTACCGAACGATGGACCTGGACGCGATCCGCGCTCTGCCGGTCGGGAGTTTGGCGGACGCGCGCAGCCACCTGTACCTGTGGGTGCCGAACGCCCTGCTGCCCGAGGGGCTGGAGGTGCTGCGAGCGTGGGGCTTCCGGTACAAGAGCAACCTCGTCTGGTACAAGACGCGCAAGGACGGCGGACCGGATGGGCGCGGCGTCGGGTTCTATTTCCGGAACGTGACGGAGTTGCTCCTCTTCGGGGTGCGCGGCAAGAACACGCGGACCCTGTCCCCGGGGCGGCGGCAGGTGAACCTGCTCACGTCCCCGAAGCGCGACCACTCGCGCAAGCCGGCCGCGTTCCACGACCTGATCGAGCGCTGCAGCCCGGGGCCGTACCTGGAACTGTTCGCGCGGGAGCGGCGGGAGGGGTGGGACCAGTGGGGCGATGAGCTGGAAGTGGTCGCAGGCCCACGGGACGCTACCCGTGGACTTTAGAGACACATCAACCCTCCCAGGCCAGGGCGGCAGCGTCAAAGACCGGACCCTCGACGCAGACGCGCCGGTAGTCCCACCCGTCGCCGGCCTTCACCTTCGTGACGCAGCTGAAGCAGATGCCGACACCGCAGGCCATCGGCGTTTCGAGGGACAGGTGGCACGGCACGCCCCAGCGTCCGGCCAGGGCCGCCAGCGCCCGCAGCATCGGCTCGGGACCGCAGCCGACCAGGTGCCCCGGCCGCTCGTGCTGCTCCAGCAACTGCGTCACGAACCCGTGAAACCCGAGGCTGCCGTCGTTCGTGGCGAGGTGAACCTCCGCCCCCGCGGTCCGGAAATCCTCGACGCCCGCCGCCAGGTCCGCCGACCGCACGCCGTAGTAGATCGACACCCGCTTGCACGCTCGTCGCGCCGCCCGTCCGCCGTAGCCGCGCCCGCCGAGCAGCGCGCGCGCGTAGGCCAGGAACGGCGTCTGGCCGATCCCACCTGCCACCAGGCCGGTGTGCGCGACGCCTTCCAGATTGGGGAACCCGTTGCCCAGCGGCCCCCACGCCTCGACGCGGTCGCCCGCCCGCATCCCCGCGAGTCGGCGCGTCATCTTGCCGACGATCAGGTAGACCACGTCGAGGGCGAACGGCTCGCCGTGCGCGTCGAGGACGGTGTCGTAGAGGGCAAACGGCCGGCCGAGAAGCGGGTCGGTGCCGTCGGCGAGACGGACCATCAGGAACTGGCCGGGCCGGATCCGCCGCGCCAGGTCCGGCGCCTCCAGTCGGATGCGAAAGGTGTCGCGCGCGAGCCGGACGTTCTCCAGGACCGTGCAGCCAACCTGGACGAACGGCGCGGAGGCCGGAGGATGGTCGCTCATGCCGCTCCCTTCCTTGTCATCCCGGAGGAAGGTCCACGGGGCGCAGCCCGCGCCCCGTGGACCTTCCTCGCCATCCGTAGTTTAGAAACTGCGCGCGCTACGCCACGTCCTTCTGCTTCGGCTGCCGCTCGCGGCACTGGGTCTCGAACGCCTTCGTCTCCTCGACGGCGAGCAGGATTGCCGGGCCGGCCCAGGCGGACAGGTCCGCAGGGTGGCCAGCCTTCGCGCCGGCCCGGAGGATGTGGTCGAGCAGCGCCCTGCGCTCGCAGACGCCCTGGGCCGCCAGCCGCGCGTCGTAGTCGGTCAGGCGCCGCTGCAACTCCTCCCCGGTGGCCGGGAGCGCGTGCGGGCTCGCCTTCCCCGCCGGGCGGGCCTGCTTCGGTGCCGGCGCCGCCGCCACCACGACCGTCGGCCGGACCTCCTTCGCGGCCGGTTCCTTCTCCTTTACCTCGCGCTCCTGCTTCCTCTTCGCCTTTCCCTTCACCGGCACGGCGAAGGCGGGCAGGGTTGGCGGCCGCACGAACTGCTTCTTGCGCGGGTCGTAATCGACCCACTGGGCCGGCAGCCGATACAGGTAGCGGCCGACCCCGAACTTGACCGCCGCGCGCTTCAGGGCATCACTGAACGCGGCCTTGAGCCGGTCGCCGCCGTCCGGCTGCTCGCTCGGTCCACCGACGTCCACCTTGGTGATCCACTCGTCGCCGAGGCGCAGCCGCAGTCGGCACACAACCGACCCATCGGTCAGGCACTCGTAATCGTCCTGCCAGTTCATCGGCCCGAGGACGTCGTCGAGTCGATCCTGGATGACGCGGGCGTCCACATACGCCAGCGCCATCGCCCGGTTCCCGCTCACGACCGCCGGCTTGAACTTCACCTCCGTCGGCGCAAACGGCTCGGCCAGCGCCTGCGTCAGCGCGTCCACATCC
The DNA here is from genome assembly GCA_020847555.1 of Gemmataceae bacterium. The sequence goes on along the minus strand of JADLBT010000361.1, from coordinate 1,766 downwards.
GCTGACGTCGCCCGCGGGTCGTGCTTGTCGGGTGTTGCGAGCTGCATGTTCAATCTCCTCTCTTCGCCGGGGGGAAGCCTCTGTGTCAGGTTGTCGGTTCGTCCGGTGGTGGGTATTGAGCGTTACGCGGCCTCCCCTTCCCCATTCTGTTATAATGTACTATTGTACACATTACAACCCCAGCCGATTCCCGGGTTTCATCAAGCCGCTGACGGCGAGTTCGGGGAATTTTGCCGGCATTTCCCGCTCGACCGGAATTTCGCGCACTACTCTTGTCGTGAGTGGATTCGCTCAACGCGGAATAACAGGCATCACCACGACAAAGCTAAACCCGTCGCGAGGCGGGGGCGGAAAGCCATGGACCTCCGCAGCCCCGGAGGCCGCCAGGCTGCCGAAAGGATGGAGCGATGCGACAGTTGCAGATCCGCAGTGTGGCCGCGGTGCTGGCCGCGCTGCTCATGGCCGGCCGTGGGGCCGCGACCGAGGAGAGCGCCGAGGACGTTCCGCCGAGTCCGACGGTGAAGGCCGTCCAGAAAGTCAAGCCGAGCGTCGTCGCTGTCAAGGTCCACGCCGGCACCCGCAACCGGGAGATGACCGGCACCGGCCTGGTCATCGACGAGCGCGGCTACATCCTCACCAATCGCCACGTCATCGCCGCCGCCAACGATGTCACGGTCCGCCTGCTCGACGATTCGGAGTACCGGGCTGAGGTTCTCTTCACCGACCCGGAAACCGACCTGGCAGGGCTGCGCATCAACGCCCGGCGGAAACTGGTGGCGCAGCCGCTGGGGACGTCCAGCAACCTGCTGGAAGGTCAGGACGTGATCGCCGTCGGCCACCCCTACGGCTACTCGTACACGGTTTCCCGCGGGATCGTCAGCGCCCTGCACCGCAAGATCCCGATGCCCACCGGGCACGTCCTGACGGACATCATCCAGACCGACGCCAGCATCAACCCGGGGAACTCGGGCGGGCCGCTGCTGAACATCCGTGGCGCGATCATCGGCATCAACGTTGCCCTGCGCGAGGACGCCCGCGGCATCGCCTTCGCGATCAGCGCCGACACGGTCCGGCGCGTGCTGGCGGCCCGGCTGAGCGCCTGGAAGGTGGCGGGCGTCAGTCACGGGCTGAACTGCCGCGAGCAGGTGATCGAGGGGAAGGGACCGCGCCGCGTCGTCGTGGCGGCGGTCGATCCGAACGTCGTCGCGGCCGGGGCCGGACTGCAACTGGGGGACGCGATTGTCGGCCTGGGACGGGTGACGGTCGCGAACCGATTCGACATCGAGCGGGCCCTGTGGGATGCCCGCCCCGGCCAGACGGTAGACGTGACGGTCCTGCGCGACGGCCGCGAGGTGCGCGTCCAGCTGCCGCTGGTCCGCAGTCAGACCGTGGCCGCGGCTGGGCGGTAGCCGCTGCAGCGACAATTCGGAGCGGAAAGAGCACGAAAGCCCCGGGTGCTACCCGGGGCTTTCGGTTTTGCAAGGCCCGCCCGCTTACGAAGGCAGAGGAGGCCGCGAGTCCCTGGCGCAGCCCTTCGCGGTAGAGCCACAGGGTACGCTTGACCTTGTTCGCCCTCACCGGCCTTCCCTTTGCTGGGCGTAGCGGCGCAGCTTTTCTTGCACGCCGGGTTGCTCCAGGGCAGCCCGGTTCACCACGTTCGCCGGCGCCCGCCCCGCGGCCACGTCGAGGATGCTGCGGCAGGCGGCGGCGCCGACGCCGCGGAAACACTCGTCGGTCAAGCACAACGCATGCGGCGTCACAATCGT
>JADLBT010000360.1 GCA_020847555.1 Gemmataceae bacterium | reverse complement strand
TGGTGGTCCGAGGACAGGATCACGGCCGTCGAATCCCACAATCCGGCCCGCTCCATCGCCCCGCGCAGACGGCCGAGGGTGGCGTCCATGAGCTCCAGCGCGTCCCAATACCCGGTGACCGGCGAGTTGCGCAGCGTCATCCGGCCGGTCGCCGCCTCGTACACGAACGGCGGGTGCGGGATGGGCAGGTGAATGAACACCAGCTCGAGATCGGCCCGCCCGCTCGCCGCGACCGCGTCCTCCACCGTCCGGGAGATGATCGACCGGTGCTTCAGCGCGTACTGCGACTGGCCGAACAGCGAGTGCCCGTCGGATTCGAACAGCGACCGCGGCATGCCGGACCAGCGGGCGCCCACCGCGTCCTGCGGCAGCTCGAAATCGCTCCAGGCGCAGACGTCCAGGCTGCGGCCCGCCGCCCGGCAGTAAGGGAAGTACCATCCCACCGCGGCCGTGCGGGCGCCGAGCTTCCGGGCGCGGTCGAACACCGTCTCCGCCTCGCTCAAATTCAGGCTGCGCCCGTCCCCCCACAAAGTGAGCGAAGCGTCGGCGGCGGACTTCGGCGACAGTCGGGACACCACCTGGCCGGTGAGCAGGGAAGGGATCGAAACCAGGGTGGAGCAGCCGGGCGGGAGAGCCCGGTCGGCGTACAGCGCCCCTGCGCGGAAGCGGTCCAGCTGCGGAAGCCGCCGGTTGTCGCGGGAGGTCTCGAACGTCAGGCGCTGGTCCCATTCGTCGAACAGGATCCACGCCACCCGCCGCCGCGGCGCCTGCGCCGTACCCCGCGCGGGTGCGGGGGACGACACGCGGTCCTGCCGCACGGCGCGGGGACCGGACCGGAAGGCGACCCACACCGCTCTCCCGCCCACGATCAGCAGCACCGGCGAGAGCGCGAACAGGAGCCCGACCGCGGACCGGCTGAGCCAGCGCGGGCGGCGCACCGCCGCCGCGACCAGCGCCAGCGCCGTTGCGGCGCCGAGCAGCGCCGTGGCCGGCTTTCCGAGCACCCGCAGCAGCGTGTGCAGCCCGACCGTCGAGACGGTGTGGCCGAGGAACTTGTGGATCGAGTGGGCGCACACCACCAGCACGCACAGGAACGCCAGGCGGGCGGCGGGCCGCATCCACGGCCGGGCGTGGCGGCGCACCAGCCGGCCCGCCGCCCACAGGGCTGCCGCCAGCGCCAGGGTGTGCAGCGCCGCGATTCCGATATCGAGCGCCGACGGTCCGGTCTCGTTCAGGAACTGCGCCAGCGGGGAGGCTCCGATCAAAGAGCCCCACACGTCGATGTAGCAGAGGGTGGCCAGCACCAGCATGGCCACGAATTCGCGCGCGCCGGAAGGAGCCGGGAACGCCGCCGGACGGCGCGGACGAACCGGTTCCACGCCGGCGGACTCCACATCGGGTTGTCGGGAAACCTCCAGCATCCGGTTCTCGCGATCAAGTGCGTTCAAGGGTTTACCGTCAATACGCGCCGGTCCCGTACAGCACCGCGCGCGCCGTCTGCGACAGGATGAACAGGTCCAGCCACACCGACCAGTTGTTCACGTAGTATTCGTCGAGCCCCACCCGCTCGTCGTAGGTGGTATTGTTGCGGCCGGAGATCTGCCACATCCCGGTGATTCCCGGGCGGACCGCGCAATACTGCCGGAACGCGGGGCCGTATTTCTCCTCCTCGGCCCGCACGATCGGGCGAGGCCCCACCAGGCTCATCTCGCCCACCAGCACGTTCCACAACTGCGGCAGCTCGTCGAGGCTGGTCCGCCGCAACAGGCGGCCGACCGCGGTCACCCTCGGGTCGCGCTTCAGCTTGTGGTCCCGCCGCCACTCCTCCATCAGGTGCGGGTGGGCGGCCAGGTGCCGCTGCAGGACCGCGTCCGCGCCCACGATCATGGTGCGGAACTTCCAGACCGTGAAAGCGGAGCCCCCCTTGCCCACCCGGGCCTGCCCGTACAGCACCGGGCCGGGCGAGGCGAGGTAGACCAGGGCGGCCAGCAGCCCGATCACGGGCAGCAGCACCGGGGCCGCGATCACGATCAGGGCGATGTCCAGCACGCGTTTCACGACCTGCGGGACCGGCGACGCCAGGCTCTGACGGATCTCGAATCCGAGCACTCCGTTCAGGTCCTTGGCGGTGACCCACAGGGTGGACATGCAGGCCGCGTCGGGCACCACCAGGACATGCGTGAACCGCGCGGCGTGCCGCTCGATCAGGGTGGGCAGGGCCTCGCTGTCCAGCCGCGACGTCGCCACGATGGCGTAGGTCGCCTCCTCCCGCGAGAGCGCCTGCGAATCGGCGCCGGAATCGTCGACGAACCGCGAGCTTCCCGGCGTCACCGTCCGGACCACCCGGATTCCCAGCTCCGGCCGGCGCTTCAGCGACTTCAGCAGCCGCCGGCTGGCGTCGCTCTCTCCGAAGACCACCGCCCGGTAGCCCCACCACGGGTACGTCGAGCAGACGCGGCGGAGGTTGCGGCGGAACGAGCTCACCAGGAACATGGTGAGCGGCCATGCCAGCAGGAAGACGGCCCGCGAGTGCGAGGTGGCGTCGCGCGAGAAGAACGTCGCGGCCCCGAGCAGCAGGAAAGCCCCGGTCGCCGAGAGACAGATGCGCCGCATCTCCTCGACCGGGTTGAGCGCGATCCCCGGGTAGAGCCCGTTGAACAGGAAGGCGACGATGAAGACCGGGATGATGGGTGCGATGCGCACCCAGTAGTCGATGTCGAGCGAGCCGTCCCAGGCGTGGCGGACCGCCACCGCCAGCCCGATCGCGGTTGCGAGCGCGAACACGTCGCCGGCGACGACGATGCCGGTGGTCCGGGAGCCGCTCGACGCGCGCGCGGCCCGGGGCTCGGCGTGAACCAGTCCTAACGAAGTCAAGCGTCACCTCGCCCGCGTCCGGTCACTTCCCGGATCGCGGCTTCGAATCTCTGGGCGATGGGACCGATCTCGAACTGCTTCTCGGCGTACGAGCGGGCGTTGGCGGCCAGGGTCTGCCGCAGCGTCCGGTCGTCCAGCAGCCGCAGTCCGGCCGCGACGAAGCCTTCCCGGTCGCCGGGGCCGGTCACGATCCCGGCGCCGGCCGAGCGTACGATCCGCGCCGCCAGGTTGTCGGCCGGCGAAGCCAGCAGCACGGGCCGCCCGGCCGCCAGGTAGGACAGGACTTTGGACGGAACCGCGAAACGGCTGGCGTTCTCCTCGATGACCGCCACCAGGACGTCCGCCGTGGCCAGCACTTCGGAAACCCGGTCGTACGGCTGGAAGTCGAACAGCCGCAACCCGTCGAGCGGCGGCATCGCCTCCAGGTAGTCCCGGCCCAGGCCTTCGGAAACCACCGCGCACACCGAGCCCTTCCGCCCGGCCAGGCCGCGCGCCAGGGCGTAGATCAGGCCGGGGTCGTGTTTCATCCCCATGGTGCCGGAGTAGAGCAGCACCTCCGAGCCGGCGAGTCCCTGCTCGCGGCTCCACGGATTCGACTGGGGAAGCGGCACGACCTCCGAGAGCGGCGTCCAGTTCTCGATCACCCACGACCGCCTGGGCCGGATCGACCTCGAGTTCAGGAAGGTCCCGAAGTCGTCGGAAATCAGGATCACCCCCGCGCTCGCCTCGGAAACCCGCCGCTCCAGGAACGCGAACGGCAGGGCAAAGGCCTTGGCGAACCGTCCGAGCCGCCGGGCCAGCACGTTCTCGACCGCCAGGCAGTAGATGTCCTGCACCCAGTGCAGCAGCGGGATCGAGCGCCGCCGGCAGCCGCGCAGCAGCCGGTATTGAATGTCGATCGGCGTGTTCCCGGACAGGACCACGTCGCAGCCGGACTCGCGGATCGCCCCGCACAGCGAGTTGGCGTACTGCTGGTGGGCCACCAGCCGTCGCCCGATCGAGTACTTGCTGAACGAGTTCGGCAGGTCGAGCGGGGCGGCGTGGAACAGCGCGGGCGCGTCCGGCGCGTCCGCCCGTCCCTTGGGTCCGGGCAGGTTCGGGGGGTAGATGTGGAAGACGGAGTGCCCCCGTCGCGCCAGTTCCCGGCTCAGCTCCAGCTGGAAGGCGTGGCCGGCGAAATCGTGAACGGCTATGCGCATGGCGAGTCTCGATCTGGCCGCCGCGTTCCGGAGACGGAGCTCAGGAGGCGCGGCCCGCGCGGTCCTCGGTCCCGGCAGAGCCCTTCGTCGCCAGCACGGCGACGCTGCTCCCCAACTTCCGGATAGGTCCGAGCCGCATGCACAGACAATCGTCCAGACGGAGGATGTTCCATAGGGTGGAGAAGGAAAATTCCACCCCGAATTTCTGCAGCGCCAGCAGCCCGTAGCGGGTCAGCGCGCCGTGCTGCACGATCGAGGAATCCGGGAACACCCGGCCCAGCGTGGCGAGCCGCCGCGCGTCGAGCGGGCGGCAGTTCACGCCCGGCTCGCGTTTTCCGAATATCCGCGTCCCGAGCGAGTGCAGCGGAGCCTTCCAGGGGTCGATGGCCGCCATCTTTCCGCCCGGGGAGAGCACTCTCCGCCACTCCGGCAGGACCTCGTCCACCAGCATGTGGTGCAGGCAGCCGCCCGAGTACACGACGTCGATGCTGGAGGCGGCGAACGGCAGTTCCTCCCCCACCCCCACGGCGCAGTGGAATCGCTCCCGCACCCCGGCGGCGGCGGCCAGCGCCTGCCCGAGCCGCGCCTCCCCGTGCATGGGCGTGACCAGCCAGGCCTCGCTCGCGCCCGCCAGCAGGAACTTCACCGCGTGGATGCCCTTGCCGCCCACCTGCAGCACCCGCTTCCCTTTGACTGGGGCGACGTGCCGGTACGCCTGCTCCTGGGCGGTGGAGTCGAACCACGCGTCCAGCCAGACCTCCCGCGGTTCCGGGAAGGACTCGCGGGCCGCCGCCGGCGCCTCGAGAACGGGCTGGATGGCGCGGTACGACTCGCTGCCGGCGATGCCCTGAACCTCCCGCTCCGCCACCGCGTCGTAGTGCGCCATCTCCTGGTACGCCTCGGCGAACTGAGGCGCGGCGCGGTCGGCCCGGGGCGGGGCTGCGTCGTCGAGCCAGACGGCTTCCGGGGCGAGCAGCACCGGCACGCCCTGCACGACCGGATAGAGGCACTTCCGGTCGGCGCGCAGCAGCGCGGCTTCGGCGCGCGGCGGCAGGGCTCCCGGCCCGCCCCCGGGGAGCAGGGCCGCGGCCCGGTTCCGCTCGAGAAGGTCGAGCGAGATCTTGGTGCGGGGACAGACAAGCGATAGCGACATAAGAGTGTCACCTCGGGCGGCTCAAGCCGCCTTGCGCTCCGACAGGTGTTGGATGAGGTTCAGGAACAGGTTCATCGCGACGTTCACCTCGTAACGCGTCGCGAACGACCGCCGGGCGGCGGCCCGGAACCGCTGCCTGCCGCCTTCGTCGAGCGACATCCACTGCCGCAGCGCCCGCTCGACGCCCTCGACGGTGTCCGGGAAGACGATGCCGGCCGAATCCGCCGCGACCTCGGCGTGAATGTTGACCTTGTCGCTGATCAGGACCGGGAGCGAACAGCCGAGCGCTTCGAGAACGGCGCCGGGAAACGCCTCGCAATGCGACGGCAGGACGAAGGCTTCGGCCGAGTGCAGGGCGCCCCATTTCGCGTCCCCGTAGAGCGGTCCGGTCCAGCAGATGCGGTCGCCGACGCCGAGCCGGGCGGCCAGCCGCTGCGTCTTCTCCTGGAAGCCGTCGTTGTTCGGCCCCGCCACCGCCACAGCGATGTCCGGGTCGGCGGTTCCGGTGCGCGCCAGCGCCTCCACCAGCAGGTCGCAGCCCTTCATCGGGCAGACGCGGCTGAAATACAGAAGAACCCGGCGGCCGCGCAGCGACGGAAACCGCCCGAGGAACTCCTCCCGCTGGCGCGCGATCTCCCCGCGGGGCGCTTCGATGCCGAGCGGGATCACCGCTTCCCGGAAGCCGGCGAGGCTGAACGTCTGGCGGGCCAGCCGCCGCTCCTCCTCCGAGTTGAAGATCACCGCCGCGGCGTCGCGCAGCGCGCGCCGGATCAGGGAGTGCCAGAAGAGCGCCTTCTTCACGTGCTTGAGCGGGTAGGTCCGCTTGAACCACGGGTTCAACATCCCGTGCACGATCACGCAGTGCGGGACTCCGGAGCCGCGCAGCCCCTGCCACACCCCCACCGTGTGGTACTTCCAGATGCCGTGCGAGACCACCGCGTCGAAGCGCCCGGCGTGGCGGCGCAGCCAGGGGACCAGCATGCGGGTGTACTGGTACGGCGTCACGCCGGTGTCGAGCGAGTGGACCGGCACGGGAAACCCGCTCCGCCACCGGTCGATCCGGTGATCCAGGCTCAGTATCTCGATCTCCTGGTCCTGGGTCCCGGAGATCATGGCGAACTGGCGGGCGTATTCGACGGGCCCTCCCAGCGCCGGATCGATCGATTCCAGACAATGCAAGACGCGCACGTTTCGTTTCTCCGCTTTCTCGTCGGTATGGAGCCGTCCCGGCTCAGGCGGGCGGGCGTCCCGGCGCTGGACGCGGCCGCAGGAACACCGCCGGGTTCCCGCCGTGGATCTCGAAGGCCGGCACGCTGCGGGTGGCCACGCTGCCGGCCGTTACGATCGAGCACCTGCCCACCGTCACGCCGGGACAGACCACCGACCGCGCGCCCACCCACGCGCCGGCTTCGATCGCGATCGGCCGGGTGAAGAGCTTGAGGTTGCGGGTGGTCCAGTCGTGGTTGCCGGTGCACAGGTACACGCCCTGCGACACGCAGGCGTTGGACCCGATGGCGACCGCCGCCAGGTTGTCGATCCAGAGGTCCTCGCCCAGCCAGGAGTAATCCCCCACCGTCAGATACCAGGGGAACTTCACCTTCAACCCCGGCTTGATGTAGACGCCCTTGCCGATCCGGGCGCCGAACGCGCGCAGCAGCCACGTCCGGAAGCCGGAGAAGGGGATCATCTGGGAGCCGAGCAGCGGCCGGCCGGCGAAGTGCCAGAGCGCCTCGAACAGGCGCGAGCGGCCCCGTTTCAACTCCGAGCTGTCCGGATGCGACAGATCGACGAAACCCTCGGCGGTTGTGCTTTCAAGCGTCATGCCCATCGTTGTTCGAGCCTCCCGGGAGCGGTTCTGCGGGCCGAGCGGCCGGTCGCGCTGAGCAGCCGGCACAGCGCCAGCAGCCCGAGGAACGCGAGCGCGTTCTTGTACAGGGTGAAGAGCCCGTACATGACCGCCCGGTTGGCCGCGAACATGGCGAACGCGTACAGCAGCCACCACAGACTGGACGCCGGCGCGGACCGCACGATGCGTTCCAGCCGCCCCACGAAGAACGCACCCAGGAACATCGTCGCCGCCACCCCGGCGATGCCGAAGGCCAGCAGCGGTTCGTTGATGATGAACAGCCCCCCGTTGGACAGCTGCATGCCGGTCAGCTCGACCGACAGGCCTTCCGGCCGGTTCGGGGCCATCGACCGGGGCAGCGTCTGCGACAGGTACTCGAGGAAGCGCCTTCCGTGGTCGTAGGAGAACACGCCCGACTCCAGCAGCCCGACGGTCGCGCAGGTGGTGACCGTCACTCCGCCCGCCTGGCTGTACCGCAGCACGCCGCTGTCCTCGCCGGTCTCGAACAGGCGTGCGACGTAGGCCGTGGGGGACTCGTTGTAGGCCGTCATGTAGGTGATCGACTGGCGGATGACGCCGAGTCCCACCGCGAGCAGGAGCACGGCCCCGACCGCCGCCGCCATCGACGGCTGAACCGTGAAGCGGGTGCGGGCCGCCGTGTAGAGCCACAGGATCGCCGCCAGCAGCCCCAGTTCGTCCACCCGCGACCCGGCCAGGAACCCGGTCACCATCACCGCCGCCGCCACCGCGGCCGCCAGCGCCGCGCGCCGTCCCCGCGTGGGGGCGGCGAAGTAACAATGGGCCGCGATCAGCAGGCACAGGTACAGGGCCGGCTTGGTGATGTAGAGCTGCATCTCGCCCCCCTTGGTCAGGACGCTGCTGCCGAGCACGCCGCGGTCGGCGTAGGGGGCCGAAAAAATGGTGTTCTCCGGCCGGGCCAGCAGAAACAGCGGGATCGCCAGCAGCAGGGCCGCCGCAAACTGGCGCCCGGTCGCGGCCGCGGCCGGCAGCGCGCCCGGACAAGACGCGGGCCGGGAGGCGCTGCGGTGTCCCACCACCCATCCCGCGATGATGGCCAGCAGCGCCGTGGCGCTGATGTGGCTGACCCGGGCGTAGATGTCGTCGGTCTGATACGCGCGCGCCCACAGCGCGATGTAGACTTCCGGCCTCCACAGCCGGATCCACACGATCGAGTACGTGTAGACGAAAGACGCGAGCACGACGTTGGTGACGCTGAGCAGCGGCAGCCGGACCGCCCGCGCCCGGTGGATGTGGACGCAGATCGCCGCCAGCGAAAGCGACGCGGTCACGCCCAGCGGCAGCACCAGCCCCGACGAGTAGAGCGCCGCCAGCGTCAGGGTCGAGACGACGAGTCCCATCAGGACCGGGGTCAGCATGCGCGCCTCCCTGTTCCCTTCACGATCCGCTCCGCCGGTCCAGCAGCGGCGCGAGGGCCCCGCTGCGCCAGACAAAAAGGAAGTAGCACGCGATCCCCAGGAAGCTGGCCGCGACCGGCCCCCAATTGAAATTCGAAAGACGGCCGGACAGGTAGGCGGAAGCCGCGCAGAGGAGCAGGCTGCCGGCCAGCGCCTTGCCGACCGCGGCCCCGGTCCCCCGGGCCAGTTCGGACGAGACGAAGCGGCGCAGCCGCACGGCCAGCAGGCCGGTCGCGGCCAGGATCACGACGCTCCAGTAGATCCCGTAGGCGGCGGCGACCCCCTGCGACCCGTGGCGCGCGGCCGCTTCCCGGCAGAGGAGGTAGTACGGCCCGAGCGTCAGGGCGGTCAGCGCGGCCGGCGTCCAGTGGTCCTGCGCCAGGGCGTAGTAGCCGCGGAACACCACGTTGCACCCGGCCCACGCGACCGCCCCCGCCAGGTAAAAGGGCAGCAGGGCGGCGACGGCTTCCGCGTCGGACTCCGTCAGCCGGCCCCGGGCCAGCAGGAAGCGGGAGAGGGCGGAGGAGTACAGGACGGAGAACAGCACCAGCGGAATGCCGAGCAGAGCCAGGGCGCGGAGGACGGCCGACAGAGTCGAGACCGCCTCGCTGTGCCGCGACCGGTTCGCCTGCTGCGAGAGCAGCGGCAGCAGCGTCGTCCCCACGGCGTTCCCGATCAGGGCGGGCGCGAGGACCGCGATCTTCGAAGCCAGCGTCAGGTGCGTGACGCTGCCGGAGGGCAGGGCGGAGGCGATCTGGCGCTCGAGGAGCGGGCCGTAGTGGTAGGCGATTCCGGTCGCCAGCAGCGGCGCCGCCGCCGGCAGCAGGCTCCGCAGTTCGGCCGCGCCCGGAAACAGCGCCCGCCGGTCGAAAGCAGCCATCGGGAAAGCGTAAGCCGCCAGCACGCACGCCTGGAGCAGCGCCCCCGCCGACAACCCGAGGGATGCCGACCGGATTCCCAGATCCTCCCGGCCGGCCATCATGAACAGGATCGACGTCACCGGCACGATGCCCGCGCTGAGCGCGGCCAGCCGGAAACGGGCGCCCGCGTTGTGCAGGGCGGACAGGGCCGAACTGAACGACATGCAGCCCACCATCAGGGTGCAGTCGCGCAGCAGTTGCGCCGCCAGCGGGAGTTGCGCCGGGTCGGGCCGCCGGAGCAGGAAAGCGGCGGCCGCCGGGGCGCCGAGATAGATCGTGAGGGCGAGCGCGGCGCTCCCCGCGGCGGCGACCGCGATCAGCCGTCCGGCGAACAGGCGCGCCGCTTCCGTCCCCTGGGCGGCCAGGACGGCGGCGTGGCGCGGCACCAGGATCGCCGGAGCCATGCTGGCGAAGACGCTGATCATCGCGATCGGAACCGTGGTCGCCAGGTAGAAGACGTCGGTTTCGGGGGACGCCCCGAACCAGGCGACCACGCAGACGTGGCCGGACAGCGCCACCGCCGCGTTCAGGCAGCCTCCCAGCAGGACGAAGATGGTGTTGGTCCACACGGCGACTGACTCTCGCTCCTAACTGGCCGCGTCCTGCTTATCGCGGTAATACTTCCCGTAGTAACCGTAGTAGTAATAGCTGTGGCTCATCTCTTTGCGGACTTCGTTCAGGACCAGGCCGATCACGTTCGCCCGCAGCCGGGAGAGAGTGCTCAGCACTGTCGCGACCGCGGTCCGGTTGGTCTGGCCGGCCCGCGTCACGATGATCACCCCGTCCACGCAGGCGGCCATCTGCAGCGGCTCCGGGAACCCGAGCAGCGGGGGAGCGTCCAGGATGATCAGGTCGAACTCCTGCGAGGCCTCGTCGAGGAACTGGGGAAGGCCGCGGCCGACCAGGTCGGCGGCGCGCCGGCTGGCCGGGCCGGCCGGCAGGACGAACAGCGGAATGCCGGGCTTCGGCTCGGTCAGCGCCTCGCGCCAGGGGAAATCGTTCACCAGCGTCGTCGAAAGGCCCGCCAGGTTGGAGATGTCGAAGAACTTGTGGACGCTCGGGCGGCGCATGTCGCCGTCGATCAGCAGCGTGCGGTGGCCCTGCTCGGCGTGGGAGATGGCGAGGTGTGCCGCGACCGTGCTCTTGCCCTCGGCCGGCGACGCGCTGGTCATCAGCAGCGTCTTCAGGCGCCGGTCGAAGTCGGTGAGCAGGATCGAGTTGCGAAGCGTGCGGATGGCCTCGTCGAACCCGGTGGTGGACTGCTCCACCTGGGTCGTCGATTCCAGCAGCCGCTTGCCGTTTCCGTTCGCCCCGGCGCCGTTCACCGCCAGGGTGGGGCGCACGCCGCGCCAGGTCTTGATCATCGGCAGCGTCCCGACCACTTCCGCCCGCAGCGTCTTCGAAACCTGCTCGGGATCGCGGATCGTGGTGTCGAGCACGTCGCTCAGGATCGCGCCGCCCACCGCCAGCAGGGTGGAAAAGAGAAACGCCAGGAACACGTTCAGCGTCAGGTTCGGGAAGACCGGCTTGAGACCCGGGCGGGCGCTGTCGGCGATGCGGATGGAGCTGTTCTGGAAGCTGGCGTTGATGCCGGCTTCCTTGATCTTGCGGACCAGTTCCTCGTACAGCTTCTTGTCGGTCTCGGCTTCGCGCTTCAGGGTCTGGTACTCGAAGGAGCGCGCGTTGAGCCGGTCGAAGTCCGCCTTGGTCTCGGCGACCGCCTGCTGCAGCATCACCTCGCGGTTCTGCGCTTCCCGGTACTCGATCTCGACCCGCTGGCCGATGCTCCGCCGCGTCCCGTCGAGCAGTTTCTCGGTTTCCACCACCTTGCTCTGCGCCTTGCGGTGCTCGGGATGGTTGGCGCCGTAGTGGGTCTTCACTTCCGCGAACTTCTGCCGCGCGTCGTTGAGGGTCTCGGTGAGCCGCTGCAGCGCAGCGCCCTGCGTCGAGACCTGCGCCGCTTCCATGGTTCCGGCGCGGATCGAGTTGTACGCTGCCTCCTTGCGGACCCGGTCGGCCTGGGCGTTGGTGTGCTCGGTGTTGAGCTGGATCAGCCGGGAGGAGAGGATGTTGGTCTTCTCTTCCGGGCTGATCACGTTCAGCTCTTTTTCGAACTGGACCAGGGCCGCGCTGGACCGCTCCATCTTGGCGCGCAGCTCCTCCAGCTGCTTCTCCATGAACTGCGACAGCCCGGCGGTGGCCCGGTAGCGGATGTTGTAGGTGTGTTCCAGGTACGACTGGACCGTGCCGTTGGCGACGTCGGCGGCGAGCTGGCGGTCCGGGGAGCGATAGCTGACCAGCAGCAGGTACGTGTTGGGCGGCCGGGTCACTTTCAGCTTCTTCAGCTCCACCGGAGCCTCTTCCCGCTCCGCCGGGTTCATCTTCTCCTTATCGAGGAACGGGATGCCGGTCTTCTCCATCTCGCGCAGGTTGTGCTTGCGGGCGATCGGCCGCAGCACCGAGTCCGACTGGATCAGCTTGACCTGCGTGGCCATGAACTGGTCGGCGTCGTTGGTGGCCGCCGACTGCAGCGACTCCTGGCCGAGAATGCCGGTCGGAATCCGCCGGTCGATGTCGATGGTCGCGGTGGACTCGTAGATGGGAGTCAGGCGGCTCGACACCACGACGGTGGCGGCGACGCAGGTCAGCACCGTGGCCGCGATCTTCCAGCGGTGGCGCTTGACGATCCACAGATAGTGGGAAAGCGGCACCGCGGCTTCCTCGACCTCCGGCTCCCAGGAAGGGGGAATCGGGGCCGGCGCCGGCGCCAGGGGCCGCGCCAGTTCCGACGGGGCCGGGAGATAGGCGTGAATTCGTTCGTCCATGAAAGTTCCCTGTTCTCCTACCGTCTCCAGATGAGGACCCCCGACGCCGTGGAGGCGCCGAACCCGGTCACCCGCTCGATGATCCCCATGGTCGTGCGGCGCCCCTTGTTGTCGGGCACGTACAGCACGTCGTCCGGCTCCAGGGTGAAGTCCTGCTGCTTGCGGTCCAGGATCTTTTGCAGCTCGACCGGGATCTCCTTGCGCTCGACCGAGCCGGCGTTCCCGCGGTACACGAAGGCGGTTTTGGCGGCGTATGGCGCGAGGCCTTCCGAGAACGCCAGCATCTTGAGGATCGTGCTGTCGGGAGAGTCGCGCAGCACGAAGGCTCCGGGCCGCTTCACGTTGCCCACCACGTAGATCTTGCGGGCCTCCGGCACCCGGATCTCCTCACCGCCGGTCAGGATGGAGTTCAATTTCGGGTCGGCGGCGTCGATCAGCTCCTTGAGGGCGATCCGCTCCACCGTCGAGACGGGCGGCCCCGTGCCGCCGCCCGGGTCCGGCCGCGTCAGCAGCAGGTCCGGTCCCGCCTCGGGCGACAGGCCCTCCGCCCGGGCGACTGCGTCGAGCAGCGTCACCCGGCCGACGGCTTGAAACGTGATCGGCTTCTTCACGGCCCCGACCACGCTGATGGTGCGGCTGTTGTACTCGAGAATGGTGACCGTGACCACGGGGTCCACCAGGATCTCCGCCGTCTTGAGCGCCTCGGCGATGGCGTTTTCCAGTTGGTTGGGCAGCAGGCCCCGGGCGTCGATCCGGGCGCCCAGCATGGGAAGCCTCATCATGCCGTCGGCGGCGACGCGCACGGTGCGGGTCAGCTCCGGGGCGTCGTAGACCGAGACCGCGATCAGATCGTTGGCCGCGATCTTCTGGGCGGGCAGGTTGGCGACGTTGGCCACGGTCTGATCGACCACGCCGGTACGCGACTCGGCCTGGACCATCGGACACGAAGCCAGCAACAGGATAAGGTGGGCTCTCAATTTTCGCTCCTCGCGGTTTCGCGGAGTTCGGCCGCCGGATCCATCCGGTCCATCCGCTCCGCCATCCTCTGGACGGATTCGCGCAGTCCCGACAGCGCGCCCGCCATCTCGGCCATCACCGATTCCCGCTCCGGCTGCCGGACGGCGCCGAGCAGCAACGAGCGGGCGAATTCAGAGAGGTTTCTGGCCCCCCTGGCAGTACTGACGTTTCGGATTGAATCGTATTCGTCCTGAGTCAATCGGAATATCACTATGCGGTTCCTGGGGTTCACTATCGGCATTTTCCCGGCCTCACTTTACAGGGCCTTCCGCGAAGAATTGAGGGAGTTATGCGGGCGCGAGCCGGCCGCGATCGACCTCGACCGCCACCGACCGCTGCAGGATTTCGATGCTCACCACGACGCGGCAGAGGTTGCGCTCCCGCGCCAGGATGCCGACCGCGCCCCGCAGGCACCCATCGACGATCCTGACCCTCTGGCCGGTGCGCAGGTACGGCCAGGGCTGCGCCGCCGCCCCGGAGCGGAGGATCGACCGGACCACCTCGATCTCCCCGGCGGGAATGCACGCCGGCGTCCCGCCGAAGCCCACCACCGACTGCACGCCGGGGGTGCGGAGAACCTGGATCCGCTGCTCGAAGGCGAACTCGCAGAACACGTACCCGTCGAACAGGGGCAGCTCGACCGTCTTCACCCGGTCCGACCAGCGGCGGGTCGCCTGGTAGGTGGGCGCCAGGGACTCCAGGCCTCCCATCCTCAGGCGTTCCCCCACCGCCTTCTCGTGCCGGGGGTGGACGACCAGCGCGTACCAGCGGCTGGGCGGGACCGGGGCCCCGGCGGGACCGGCAACGGCGGGAGTATCCGGCGGGGAGTAAGTCGAAACCATCGGAATGCTGGTCTTTCTACTGAGAGCGGCGTTGGCAGAGCTTCCGCGGGGCTGAGTCCCAGGGAAAGCGCGCAAGGGCTCCCGGACAAAACTGTTAGTTTACGCCTGACTTACAAATCTCAACTAAAAGCCGCCCGCCGCGGCCGCCCGGGAGCCGGGCGTCTTCCCCCGCGCGCGGGAAGCGCGGCCGGCCCACAGCGCTCCGGCCAGGGTGAAGAACACCGCGGCGACGGCAGGCTTCTGGAGCGGGTAGTCGATCAGGCAATTGCCGAACACCGCGAACAGGCCGAGCCCCCAGATCGAGCGCACCGCGGGAAGCAGGAGGCAGGCGGCGAAGGCGGCGAGAAGCACGGCGAAGGGGACGCCGCCTTCGGCCGCCCACTGCAGCCAGTCGCTGTGGGCCTGGTTGGAGAACAGGCCGTCGTCGAAGGTGGCGTACCGGGGATAGACCGAAGGCCAGGCCCCGAGCCCGACGCCGCCCAGCG
>JADLBT010000359.1 GCA_020847555.1 Gemmataceae bacterium | reverse complement strand
GCCATCGGGGCTGAACGCCACGGCCACGACGCCGGCTTCATGTCCGAGGGTCCGGAGAACTCGCCAGCTCGCGGTATCCCACAACTTGACGAGCCGGTCTGCCCCGCCAGACGCCAGGGTGCGCTGGTCCGGCGAAAACGCCAGGCTGCTTGTCGGCTGGCCGTGCGCCAGGAAGAAGGCACGCCGCTCTCCCCCCAGCACATCCCAGACGCGCACGATTCCGTCCGCCCCGCTCGCGGCCAGCAACCGGCTGTCCGGGGTGAAGGCCACGCAGCTGAACGGCACCTCCTCGGCCCACTGCCTCTCCGCCTTCCAGGTGCCCACCCGCCACAGTTTGACCGTCCCGTCTCGACTGGCGGTGGCCAGCCATTTGCCGTCCGGGGAGAAGGTGAGGCTGCGAACGAGCCGGTCGTGCGCCCGGAGAGTGCAGACTTCCTGGCCGGTCTGCGGCTTCCAGACCTTCACGATCATCGGATGCGGCCCGGCATCGGCGGCCGCGACCAGCCCGTAACTGGCCGCCAGGTACTTGCCGTCGGGCGAGAACGCCAGACCGTTGCCGCCAAGAGTGGTTTTCCCCTTGCCCTCCCTGGCAGGCCCTGGCAAGGCGCGCAACCGCGCCCCCGTGGTGCCGTGCCACAGAATGACCTCGGCACCGACACCCCCCGTGGCCAGCAAGGTGCCGTCGGCGGACACCGCCAGGCGGTTGATGCCGATCTCCGATTTTTTCAACGGGCCGAGCGTCCGCACCCTGGTGCCCTTTTCGAGATCCCAGATGTTGACGAGTCGCCCTGCGGCGGAGACAAGCGTCCGGCCGTCAGAGGTGTAGGCGAGGCCGTGTACCTTGGCGGGGTGCTCCAGGCGATCCTGCTGGCTCCCGGTCCACCTCCAGAGGCGGGCCGTGCGGTCCTCGCCCCCGGACGCCAGGGTTTGCCCGTCCGGGGAAAAGCACAGGAAGGTGACGGCGCCGATGTGGCCCTTGAAGCGCCGGACCAGTTCCCCCCTGGCGGCCCGCCGCAGCTCGACCTGGCCGTCATCTCCTCCGGAGGCGACCAGCGTCCCGTCACCGCTGAACGCCACGCACCGCACGGGGCCGACGTGGATGGGCAGTTTCTCGAATCGCGTTGTCCCGCTCGCCGTCACCCAGAGCGACACCGTTCCGGCACGGTCTCCCAGGGCCAGCGTCTTGCCGTCGGCGGACCAGGCGCCGGCAGTGACGGTGATCCCCGCCTTGATGGTGAGGGGCTTCTTCCCAGTCCGCCAGGTCGTCAGTTGCGCCATCCCGCGCGCCACGCCGAGGCGCGCAATCCCCGTCGCGCCATCCGGCGACAGAGGGAGGAGCGGATTCAGCCGGCCGCCCGCACCGGGGACCGTTTCCTGCAACTGGCCCGTGTCGGCGCCCCAAACCTGGACCGTGTCGTCGTCCTCCTGGGTCAGCAGAGTGCGGCCGTCGGCAAGGAAACGTACCGCTGTCAATTCCTTGCCCGACGTGGAGAGGGTGTGGAGGGTCTGGCCGGTTTGAGCGTCGAGTACCCGGACCGGCCCCCCGGCGGGCGCGACCGCCACGCGCTTGCCGTCCGCGGCAAGAGCCACCTGACTCAGCGTCGTCTTCCCGGCGAGATCGAGGTCGAGCGTGGCCTTGCGCTGGCCGGGGGGCCAGTGGCGCAGGTGGTGCTTCTCGTCGATCGTGAGCAGCGTGCCGTCCGCGGCAAACGCCCCGCGCGTGAGGGCGCCGCCGTGATCGGCCAGGATAACGCCGGCGCGGTGCAGCAACCACCACTGGTGGCGCCACGCAAATTCACGGAGGTCCGGTTCGCCCGTCCGGGGGATCTCTTCCGCCAGCAGGTCGGCCACGACCTGTGTCCGGCCGGCGGGAGCCTCCCAGGTCTGGGCGACCAGCTGCATGTTGGCGGCGTAGAGCAGGCGCCGCGTTCGTTCGGCGGCGAGGCTGGCCGCCGCGCGCTGGCCCTCGGCCACCTGCCGCAACCGCTCGGCCTCGGCACGCTGCTCGGCCGCGCGCTCGAGCGCCTGGCTCGTCTCCAGGTAACCGATCGACGCGACGACGGCGACCGCGATCACCAGCACGGAGACCGTTGCCAGCAGCAGCGCCACGACGGGGTTGCGACGGCACCAGCGCCAGGACCGTTCCAGGTTGCCGGCCGGACGCGCCCAGATCGGCTCCCCCGCGCGGAAGCGGCGCAGATCCTCCGCCAGGTCCGCCGCGCTGGCATACCGTTTGGCCGCCTCCTTGTGCAGGCACTTCAGGCAGATCGTTTCCAGATCGCGCGGCACCTGGCTGTTGAGTTGCCTGACGGAAACGGGCTGGGACCGCATCACCAGGACGATGGTATAAAGCGGCGTCGCCCCCTTGAATGGGGGCCGCCCGGTGAGGCACTCGTACAGGATCGCCCCCAGCGCGTACACGTCACACGCTGGCCCCAGCTCCCTGGTCATCCCTCCCGCCTGGTCCGGGGCCATGTAGCACGGCGTCCCCAGGACCGCGCCGGTCGCCGTCCGGGTGTCCTCGTCGAGCTTCTTCGCCAGGCCAAAGTCGGTTATCTTGGGCGTGCCGTCCTCGGTGAGCAGGACGTTCGCGGGCTTGAGGTCGCGATGAATGACGCCGCGCTCGTGAGCCGCGTGCATCGCCCGTGCCAGCTTCTCCACCAGCGCCGCCGCCTCTTCCGGCGGCAGCGGAGTGCCGGCAAGCTTTCGATCCAGGCTGCCCCCCGCGCAAAATTCGAGGCTGAAGAACGGCAGCCCGTCGTGTTCACCGACCTCATGGATCTGGACGATGTTCGGGTGCTGCAGCCGCGCGATGGCCTCCGCCTCGGTGCGGAAGCGCTGGCGCTCGGGGCCGTCCGCGTGCCCGCCGCCGAGGATCATTTTCAGCGCGACAACGCGGTTCAGTTTCGTCTGCCGGGCCTGGTAGACGACGCCCATGCCACCACGCCCCAGCTCGCGCAGCAGCTGGTAGCCGGGGACGACCGGCCTCGGACTCGGTCGGGCCGCCTTCGACCCAGCAAGCGGAGCCGTTCCGTAGTCAACCCGACCGGCCGCGGGAGGAGCCGTTTCTCCGTGCTCCGGGTCTGTCGGGGCGGGTCCGGAGGCCGCGCCCCCCTGGTCCGGGACATTAGGAACCGCCGCCGTTTCGAGCGAAGGTGCCGTTGGCTGTGGGTGAGCGCCCTCGATCGGGCCAGCGGCGGCAGGCGCCAGCGGCAGGCCACAGGTGGGACAGGCGATCGGCGTGCGTTGACCTTGAAGCGCGGGCGGGGACCGCCACCGATGTCCGCTGGGGCAGCACAACAAGGTCGCCATTCGGAGGGAGCCCTCTGCAAAGGTTTCTTGTCAAGCCCACGGGTGGCGTCCCGTGGAGCAAGTCCTCAGTACTTCGCCCACGGGCCGTCAAGCCAGCGGGTTGCCGTCAATGGCCAGGACGTTGCGACCGCGGTGGACGGTGAGGCGTCGCGGGTGCGACCCATCCTCCTGAACGGCCCACAGGTCGCCGGGGTAGCTGAAGACGACCGTGCCACTGTGGTAGTCGGGGTGCCGTGCCAGCCTGATCTCGGCCCCAGAGGCCGGGACGGTCAGCAGCAGGACGGCGGCGGTCCAGCAGGCCGTCGCGGGGCGCAGGAGGCGGCTCGTCATAAGGGTCTCGTCGATTCCTGAGGGGAGGCAGCAACGCCCGATAGGAGGAGATCATAACGGGGCGCGAGGCACCCAGCAAGCGCCGAGTTCGGCCGGCTGCGCTGCTTTACCGGCCACGACCGATCGGGTATGCTGAGGGCCAGATGAGGCCAACGAGGAGGCACGCTCCATGAACGCACCGACCCTGCCCCAGGTCCGCAAGCCGGTCGTCTACCCCGACAGCGATGGGCAGCCGATGGCCGAAAACACCTTGCAGTTCCGGTACATCGTCACCATTCAGGGCGGGCTGGACGCCCTGTACCGGGACAACCCCGCCGTGTTCGTCGCGGGCGACCTGCTCTGGTATCCAGTGGAGGGCGATCCCACCATTCGGCAGGCGCCGGACGCGATGGTGGCGTTCGGCCGGCCGAAGGGCGACCGCGGTTCGTACCGCCAGTGGGAGGAAGACGGCGTCGCCCCCCAGGTTGTCTTCGAGATCCTCTCCCCGGACAACCGGGCGGGCGAACTGCTGCGCAAGTTCAAGTTTTACGAGCGGTACGGGGTAGAGGAGTATTACGTCTACGACCCGGACCGCGGCGAACTCCTTGGCTGGCAGCGGCAAGGCAACGAACTGGTGGAGATCCTCTTCATGGACGGCTGGG
>JADLBT010000358.1 GCA_020847555.1 Gemmataceae bacterium | reverse complement strand
GGAAACCAGCTGTCAGCGAGCCGAGCCAGACGAGCAGGGTAAAGACCAGAACCGTCATGGCTGTCCTTCGAGCTAGCGGACCAAACGCCGTAGCAATCATGCTGTCCGAGCCCGCAGCATCAGCGAGAGAAGCGGTCGCGTCAATCCCTCACCTGAAACGGGCGGACCAAACGCGACAAGCCGGAAGCGTCAGCGCCGGCAGCTTGGACAGAGCCGGCGCTGACGCTTCCGGCTCGGCGGCGTCAGGCCGGTTGGTCCGCTAGCCCGGATGACGCACGGTCTGGCTAACCGCGCCCGTGCGCTATCCAGGCCAGGTAGACCCGGCGCGGAATGCCTCGAGCAGGACCGGGTGGAGCGGGCCGTTGCTGACAAGGGCGTCCGGCGTGTACGGATCGTAGGGCGTGCCGTCCACGTTCGTCAGCACCCCGCCGGCCTCACTCACGATCGGCGCCGCGCCGGCGACGTCCCAGACGTGATTGTCGAAGGCCCAGTAACCGTCGAACCGGCCGGCAGCGACATACGCCATGTTCAGCGCGGTCGAGCCGGTGCGGCGCAGCGAGCGCGTGCGCAGCGAGAAGAAGCGCCACCAGTCGAGGGTGCGTTCCTGCCCGCGCAGGTCGGGCGGAAACCCGGTCGCGAGCAGCGCTTCCTCCAGGCGTGTCGCGCCGCTCACCTGGATGCGTTCGTCGTTCCGCCAGGCTCCGAGGCCGCGGGCGCCGGCGAACATCTCCTGACGCGACGGGTCGTAGACCACCCCTGCGACCAGCTCGCCCGCCACCTGCAAACCGATCGAGACGCAGTACAGCGGGCAGTCGTGGACGTAGTTCGTCGTGCCGTCGAGCGGATCGACGATCCACGTTGGAGGGGCGTCCGGGCCTGGCCGCTGGTGCGAGGCGGCGTCCTCCTCGCCGAGGAACGCATGGTCCGGGAATCGCTCGCCGAGGTAGGAGTAGATGGCCTGCTGCGATGCGAGGTCGGCGTCGGTGACGAGGTCGAAGCGCGCCTTCTCCTGCACGCGAAACCGTTTCCGCCACCCCTCCAGCGCGGCCGCGCCGCGGCGCGCCGCCTCGCGGGCGGCGTCCAGATAGGAGGAGAAAGTCGCCAGCGTCGTCATCACCCCGTCCTCCGGTGGGTTGCGTGCGGTCGTCGGTTCCGTCGCCCTTCCGCAGAATATCTTACGACCCCGCTCTTGCCTCAACCAACGGGGCGCGCCTGGGGTTCATTTACCAGCCGCGAGCGTCAGCGCGCGGTCCGCCCCGCGCGCTGACGCTCGCGGCTGGTAGCCACCTCCGCTGCAACAAGGCGTGCGCAGCACGCGGACACCTTGCTCGGGGCGCCGTCTGCCCTACCCTGAACCGAGAAACGGTCCGTGGGGGATCTGGTCGCAACCGCGCGCCCGGTTGCCTGTTCGCAACCCTGGCCTCCAACGTTCGAGGAGTCCCATGCTCTCCCTCCTGTCCGCAACCTGCCTGGCCGTCAGCGTGCTCGCCCAACCGCCCGGGCCGGCCCGCACCGACCTCACCCGCGGCGACCGCCTGCTCGACGCCTCCTTCCGGGCGCAGGTGCAGCAGCTCGCCGACGGCTGTCTCGCCGACGTGAAGGACCGCACCGACTGGGAAAAGCGTCGCCCCGAGCTGCGGCGCCAGTTCCTGGAGATGATGAGCCTGTGGCCGCTTCCGCCTCGCACCGACCTCAAGCCCGTCATCACCGGCAAGGTCGTGACGGATCACTTCACTGTCGAGAACCTCCACTTCCAGTCCATCCCCGGGCTGTACGTCAGCGCCAACCTCTACCTGCCGAAGAAGGCGAAGTTGCCCGCCCCTGCGGTCCTGTACGTGTGCGGCCACGCCGGGACGATTGTCAAGGGGGTGTCATTCGGCGGGCGCGTCAACTACCAGCATCACCCGGCATGGTTTGCCGAGAACGGGTACGTCTGCCTCATCGTGGACACGCTCCAGTTCGGCGAGAGCCGCGGGCTGCACCACGGGACGCACAACCTCGGCATGTGGTGGTGGCAGGCGCTCGGGTACACGCCGGCCGGCATCGAGTGCTGGAACGCAATGCGGGCGCTCGATTATCTGGAGACGCGCAAGGAGGTCGATCCGAAGCGCCTCGGCGTGACCGGGCGATCGGGCGGCGGCGCGACGAGCTGGTGGGTGGCGGCCGCCGACGACCGACCGCAGTGCATCATCCCGGTGGCCGGCATCGCCGACCTGCAGGCGCACGTCGTCGAGGGCCTCACGCCGCGCTATCGGAACGGCGTCATCGACGGGCACTGCGACTGCATGTACATGGTCAATACGTATCGCTGGGACTTCCCGCTCGTCGCCGCCCTGTGCGCTCCGCGCCCGCTCCTGCTGGGCAACAGCGACGCGGACGCCATCTTCCCCGTTCCCGGCTACCGGCGCCTTGCCGACAAGGTGCGGAAGATCTACGCCCTCTACGGCGCGGCCGACCGCTTCGCTCTGCTGGAGACGGCAGGGCCGCACAAGGACACGCCGGAGCTGCGCGCCGGGGCGTTTCGGTGGATGAACCGCTGGCTCAAGGGGGAACCGGGTGAGGTCGCCCAGCCGGAGCGGCCGCGCCTGGAGCCGCAACGGCTGAAGGTGTTCGATCGGCTGCCGGAGGACGCGATCAACCCGATCGTCCATGAGGTGTTCCTCAAACCCGCGCGGGTCGAGCAGCCGCAGGTCGCCGCGGTTGCCCGGACGTGGTGGCCGGCCCGGCGCGAGGAGGTGATGAAGGCGCTGCAAGAGAAGGTCTTCCGCGGCTGGCCGGCCGTCCCCCCGGCGCTGGACGCCCGACCGGCCGAGGATGTGAAACACCAGGGCGTGCGGCTGCGGGCATTTGACTTCACCAGTGAGGAGGGGGTGAAGCTGCGGCTGTGGCTTGTGACGGCCGAGAAGGTCGGGCGGCCGACGCTGGTGCAGGTCAACGTGGTGGACGAGGCCGGGTGGCAGGAGTGGGTACGCGAACTCGGCCCGGCGTTCCAGCGGACCCTGCAGGTCGAGGGGAAGGTGGACGCCGACCCGCAGGCGTTCGAGCGCAACCGCCGCACGCTGGAGTCCGCCCGCTGGTCGTTCGCAGTCGTGGCGCCGCGCGGGATCGGGCCGACGCGCTGGAGCGCCGCAGGGACGAAGGCGGACACCCACATTCGCCGCCGGTACGCCCTGCTCGGGCAGACGCTCGACGGCCAGCGCGTCTGGGACGTGCGTCGCGCGCTGGCGGCGCTGCGCGGGGTCGCGGACCTCAAGGGCGTGCCGGTCTGGCTGCAGGGCAAGGGCGAGGCGGCCGGCGTGGCGCTGTACGCTGGCCTGTTCGAGCCGGCGGTGACGCGCTTCGTGCTGCGCGACCTGCCGGCCTCCCACCGCCAGGGGCCGACGTTCCTGAACGTGCTCCGAGTCCTCGACACCCCGCAGGCGGTGGCGCTGGCGTTCCCGCGGCGCGTGACGCTCCAGGTGGGCGACGCGGTCGAATCGGCCCGGTGGGAGTGGCCGCTCGCACTGCAACGCGCCCTGGGGCGCGAGGATCTGAAAATCCGCGTGGGAAATGATTGATCCTGGGCGCCCTCCCCCCCATACTAAGCCCTGTCCGGCGGGGTCCGAGGTCGGACCCCGCTTTTCACATCAGGCCCGGCATCTCCGGGAGGACGGTCTCAGAGTCGCCCGGGCCGTACCGAAGTAGCGATTGAGAGGAGCACCGCAGTGGCCGACGAACCGAAACCCGCAGCGACCACCCCCGAAGGGCAGCAGGCGCCGCAGTTTACGACCGATTACAGCCAGCTGTCCACGGTGTACACGAACTTCTGCCGGGTGAGCGTCACCCCCGAGGAACTGGTCCTCGACTTCGGCCTGAACACGCAGATGGCGCCGAACCCGACCGAGCCGATCAAGCTGTCGCACCGGGTCGTGATGAACTTCTACACCGCCAAGCGTTTGATGAACGCCCTCATCGGGGTCGTGCAGGCGCACGAGAACACCTACGGCGTGCTCGAATTGGACTTCCAGCGCCGCGCGGGCGCCCGTCAGATGCCGCGTCCGGGCGGGGGGCGGCCGGCCGGCGCGACCACGTGAGGCGCGGCGACGGCGGTTTTTCGTGCCGCTTGCGGCCTGGAAGCAGTTTCAAGACCCCGTAGGAGAGAGCGCCGGCCCCCGAGTTTTCAAGGTAACTCGGGGGCCGGAGCCCCCTCCTGCGGTAATGGGAAGCGGGGCGACGCCCCGATTATCCACGACGGAACCCCCGATGAGCGTTTCCGAGTTGCGCGACCTGGACCAGGCGCGTCGTTTCGTCCTTCAGGGATTGCGGCTGCAACACACCCTCCTCCCCACGCCGGGAACGGTCGGGCGCGTTCTGGAGTGGACCCTGGAAATCGCCTCGGCGGGGCTGCCGCTGCCGCCGGTCGGGTTCGTTGCGGACCTCGGCCACACCGCCTTCGCCCTCGACCAGGGGGCGCGGCACGAGGCCCGCGGCCAGCGCATGCCGGGACTGCCGCCGGCGCTGGCCCGCGCCTACGAGGACCACGTCCTGGGCAAGGCGTATGCCGACCACTCCTTCGAGCGCGCCGGCGACGCCCTGCGCCGCTACCAGGGGCGGGATCAGGCCCGGGGGCTGGCGTTTGTCGTCAACCAGTTCCGCGAGCGGGCTCGGTTCGGCGGCGTCCACCTCAGCCCGGCCGTCATCAAGGGGCTGCTCCGGGAACCGCCGGACCGTCTGCTCGACGAGGCGGACGAGACGCTTACCCAGGACGGCACGTTTCCGGTCCTGGTGGATCTCTACGAGGGGCTGACGGCGGCCGCCCGCCGCGTCCAGGAGATGCTCGCCCCGGAGGACGTTTTCGAGCTGGAGCACGGCACCGCCCTGAACGACCTCGGCCAGCGGGTCGCCCTCCGCCAGGTGGTGCGGGCTGCCGACCTGCTCGAGGCGGCCCTCCCACGGCACCGCGTCCGGCCGCGCGCCAACCGCCAGGAAGTGCCGACGCGCGTGCTGGACGAGGATACCTACCCAGTCGGCGGGTTCTCGTCGCTCTCGACCCGCGGCACCGTCGAAAGTCTGCTCCACTCGCAGCTCGCGTTCATGGAGCAGGACGACCGGCCGGATCTGTTCGACATCAAGTTCCTGCGCGACGAGCTGCTCTACTACGCCCGGGACGAGAACCAGTTCCTGCGCCGCCGGCGCACCTTCGTCTTCGTCCTGTCCGACGGCCTGGTGCAGGCGCGCTACAAGGACGCCGAGCTGCCGTGGCAGCGCGTGGTGCTGGTCCTCGGTCTGCTGTGTGCGGCCGTCCGGCGGCTGACGGAGTGGCTGAGCGCGGACGCCCTCCGGTTCGATTTCCTCCTCCTCGGCTCTGGCGATGCGGTCCCGCTCCAGCACGAGTACGCGCTGCTGGAGACCCTGCTGCGCGAGCAGATCGCCAACGGCACGGTGGGGCTGGCCCGCGTGCCCGCGGCGGGCGAGGCGGCCCGGCACTGCGCGCTGAAGGCGCGGAAGAGCCTGTGCCACTGCCTGACGATTTCGCCTGCGGGAGAGAGGTTCCGGGCGGACGGGACGACGGTGGTACGCCTGCGCGTTGACGGGCCGCGGCCGGCCCTCGCCGAGGGCGACGGCCCGCTGACCGACCCCGAGGGCGACGACGCGCTGGAGGTCTGGGCGAAGACCCTCGAGTATTTGCTCCAGGGCTGGGTGTGACCGGCGGTTTCAGGGGTTCTTCCTGCGCCCCCCGCGGCGCGCGGCCCGCGCAACCGATACCGGGGGCGGCGGGGCGGGCTGCTGGAGTTCGTCGAGGACTCGGCCCAGACTCATCTCCCGGATGCGGGGGAACATGTCCATCTGCACGGCCAGGGCGGCGAGGATGTGCTCCTCGCGCAACAGCCCCATGTCGCGTCCCATCCGGCCGAACTTGGTCTGGTCCCTTCGCCGCCGGAGGGCCGTCAGGATCTGGTCCAGCTCCGCGTCGGTCAGCACCTGCAAATCGACGAGGATTTCCCCCAACCGCTTACGCTCGGGCATGCGCTTCTCCGGTTCCAGCGGGCCGGCCGGCGCGGACAGCACCCGCCTCCGGCGCAACTATAGCTCACGCCCGGGGGAACTTGCCTGCCGCGGCAAGGGGCTGGTGCGGTTGCGGGCCGGGCCGTCCGCGGTTCGGACGGGGACGCTGGGGCCGCCTGGTTGTACAACCCACAGAGTGGTTCGACGCCGCTCCCTGCGTCGGCCCGCCTCGCCGCGGCGCGACGCGGGCCGACGCAGGAAGGCCGGGCTGGCGGAACCCATTTGGAGGGTCGAGCGCCGACGCGGCAGCCGCGCCGTTGCTCTGCCCACGCCCTTGCAGGCTGCGGGACCAATGGCGGCTGTCCAGAGGAAGAGATGATGACGTCACAACACAACCAGGCGGCCTGGCTCCAGGCCGGAAGCGTTCCCTGCGAACCGATGCCCTACGGCCGCCCGTACCGGCTGGTGCTGCTCGGCCCACCCGGGGCCGGGAAGGGGACGCAGGCGGAACTTTTGACGCGGACCCTGGGCACCTGCCACCTGTCCACCGGCGAACTGTTCCGCGCGGCGAAGTGCGAAACGAACCCGAGCCCGGCCCTGCGGGCGGCGCTGGACGCGATGCACCGGGGCGAACTGGTGGCGGACGAGGTGGCCGTGGAGCTGGTGCGCGAGCGGTCGCGGTGCCTGTGCTGCCGGGGCGGGTTCCTGCTCGACGGCTTCCCCCGCACCCTCGCCCAGGCGGAGGCGCTCGACGGCATCCTGACCGACCTGGGGCTGAGTCTCGATCTGGTCCTGAACTACGAGGTTTCCCTGGAAGAAGTGGTGGCTCGCCTGAGCGGCCGCCGCACCTGCCCGGTCTGCCAGAAGGTCTACCACGTCACCACCCGGCCGCCTCGCGTCGAGGATGTCTGCGACGGCTGCGGCGCGGCCCTGGTACAGCGCGACGACGATCGCCCCGAGTCGATCCGCGTCCGCATGCAAGCCTACGAGGCGAGTACCCGGCCGCTGGCAGCGTACTACGCGCGGGCCGGAAAGCTGGTGTCCGTCCCGGCGGTCGGCACGCCGGGGGAAATCCTCAACCGCTCCTTGCAGGTCATCAAGGCTCAGCCCAGTTTCGCGACGTGGTCCGGCCAGCCCGTCGGGAAGGCCGGACCGGGAGACTGACCAGCCCGCAGCGCCAGCGACGGGCGCGCTTGCGGCGCGGGCAGGGGCCGAATCCCTCCTCCTCACTACCGCCCTCACCTCCTGATTGGCGGCGCGCCGACGCGCCGGCCGCGTGGTACATTTCCCGTGTCCCGCGTCGTCCGGTTGCGGTACATTGAGGGTGCGCCGCGGCGCACATCCGGACGGGCCTCGCGCACCTCTCTGGAGGGACGATGAAACTGCTCGAGCTGCAACAGATCCTGCGCCACGCCGACCCCGCCGCCGTCCTCGTCTCGCAGCGCGTCCTCGAGCGGGTCATTCAGGAAGTCCTCAAACTCCCGACCCTGCTGTGGCGCGTCCCGCACCGGCAGTCGTGCGTCGTCGATCGGCAGATCCTCTTCCGCCATGTCGAGCAGGAGGAACTCGAACTCGAGTCCGATCAACTCCTGCCGCCGACCGTTCTGCTGCTCGTCCGCCCGTCGTTCGAGGAACTCACCGTCGGCGACGCCGGAGGGCTCCTGCTGCGGTACTGGCAGCGGCTGTTCCACGCGAAGATCCACGCCTCCCTCGGCGAGCGCTACAGCGACGGCCGGCTGACCCTGGCCGACATCCGAGCGCGGATCGAGCAGATTGGCCAGGTCGAGTTCGAGGAGATCCGGGCCGTCCTCACCCAGGACCAGTACCTCCTCCCCGAGGCCGACGAGCGCGCCGTCTACGTCGAGTTCGTGGCCGTCTACTACGACCTCCGCCACTTCGCCCCCGACCTGCTGCCGATCTACTTCCCGGGGATCCGCGATTTCGAGCGTGTCGAGGGCATCCTCGGTCAGGACGTCGATGCCGACGCGCTGTTCCAGCAGACGCGCCTGGCGGGCACTCCCGACCCGTCCGGTCTCGGCACAACCGATCGCCCGGACGAGTCGCAGGAGTATTACTGGAAGCTCGTTCATGCGTCCGAGCGGGCCGCCCGGACCGGCAACCTCGTCCGGGCGACGATCCTGCGCATGCGCGCCGCCCGGGTCGCGCCCGGGTCGCTGTCGTTCGGCACCCGGGCCGAGGCGGTCCAGTACCTCCAGCGCCTCGCCACCCGGCTGCAGTCCGCCCTGCAGCTGACCGACGCCGAGGCGGGCGAGTGGATGAAGGATCTGCCGGCCCTGCTCGACAAGGCGGACCAGGGCGCCTACCCGGTCGAGGCCGCCCTGCTGTTCGACCTGCAAAAGACCTGCCTGGATTACGAGCGCGACCTCTACGCCCTCGACCTCGTCGAGTGGGCGCTGTCGGCCGGGCGCAAGCCGATCAAGCGGCCGCTGCCGAGTCAGCGGTCCGTCCTGGTCATCAAGCACCTGCGCGCCGCCGCGCAGCGCCTGACGATGGCCCGTCTGTCCGACGCCGACCGGCAGCACTTCGGGAGCCTGCTGCTGTCGGCCCTGCAGGGGTGCGAGGAGCGGCTGCGGGCGAAGTTCCGGCCGGTCCTGGCGACGGCCCTGCACGACGTCGGGCTGCAGCCGGAGAACGCGCCGGAGCGGACCGCGTTCAACAAGCTGATCGAGGAGATCCTCGACCGCATCACCGCGTTCGGCTACCTGACGTACAGCGACCTGCGCGACGCCATCTCGCGCAACCAGCTCAAGCTCCCGGACCTGAGCGACCCGCAGGAATTCATCCGCGGCGACCCGCTGCTGCGCCTCGACCGCCGGCTCGCCACCCTGCTCGACGGCGTCTACCGGCCGAGCGAGATCTACATGCGCATGCTGGAGCGGACGACCGCGCTGAGCTTCGGGACGCAGACCGGCCGGCTGCTGATGCGCTACGTCCTGCTGCCGTTCGGCGGAGCGTGGATGCTGCTGGAGATGGCGATCGCGGTGATCGGACTGTTCGTGGACGGACCGCTGGCCATCACCCTGGATCCGGCCACCCCGCCGACGGCAGTCGCGGGCCTGGTGGGGGAGGCGGCCGGGGGCGTGTGGGGGATGCTGCCGGCCCCGGCCCAGCTGGCCCGGGTCGAACACTGGAGCCCGCCGCGGTACATCTACTACCCGGTTCTCGCCCTGCTGGGCGTGTTCCTGTTCACCCTGCTGCACCACGCCGTGTTCCGCCGCAAGTGCCGCCGCGCCGTGCGGAAGGCGTCCCGTGCGGCACGCGTCGCGTTGATCGAGTGGCCGATCCGGCTGGTGCAAATCCCGGCGCTGCGCCGGATCGTCACCAGCTGGTTGTTCCAGCTGTTCTACTGGTACGTGTTCAAGCCGCTGGTAGTGTGCATCCTGCTCTGGTTTTTCTACCCCGAGCCGTTCAACACCCTGATCGGGAAGCTGGGCGTGTTCGCGCTGGCGTATCTGCTGCTCAACTCGCGCGTCGGGCACGCGGCCAGCGAGGCGGCCAACCAGATCCTCTACCGGGCCTTCGAGCTGCTTCGGGCCGGCCTCATCCCCGGCCTGGTCCATCTGGTGACGCGCGTCTTCAAGCAGATCACCGACGCCGTCGAGTCGTTCCTGTTCGCCATCGACGAGTGGCTGTGGTTCCGCAGCGGCGAGGGGCGGGTGTCGCTGGTGGTGCGGACGGTCCTGGGACTGGTCTGGTTCCCGATCGCGTACCTGCTGCGATTCATCATGGTGGTGCTGATCGAGCCCGGGTACAACCCACTCAAGGCGCCGGTGTCGTACCTGGCGGCCAAATTCATGGCTCCGCTAACGCTGTTCCTGCTCGCCTGGCTGCCCGGCGCCATCGGCAACTGGCCGACTCCGCTGCGGGCCTTCGCGCTGGTGTTCGGCTGGCTGATCATCTTCCACCTGCCGGACGTGTTCGGGTTCCTCTTCTGGGAGATGAAGGAGAGTTGGAGTCTTTATAGAGCCAATCGCCCGCGGGCACTGCGGTCGGTCGTGCTCGGGTCGCACGGCGAGACGGTGCGCCGGCTCCTCCGCCCGGGGTTCCACTCCGGCACGGTGCCGAAGCTGTACACCAAATTGCGCAAGGCGGAGCGCTGGGCGCGGGTGACCGGGAACTGGCGCCGGTCGCGGGCGTGCCGGCTGGCGCTGGAGGAGGTCGAGGAGGCGTTCCGGCAGTTCATCACGCGCGAGCTGGTGTTCCTGCTCAATCAGAGCATCAGCTGGCAGGGGCAGGGGCTGGCGGTCGGCCGGGTCGTGCTGTCGTCGAACCGGATCGGGGCCGAGTTGACGCACGGCGGACACCCGGAGCGGGCGGTGTGGCTGGGATTCGAGGAGTGTGCCGGGTGGCTGGTGGCGCACGTCCGCGACGCCGGGTGGCTCGGGCAGCTGACGGAGGAGCAGGCGGCGGCGCTGAACACGGCCCTGGCGACGGTGTACAAGCTGGCCGGCGTGGACCTGGTGCGCGAGCAGGTGCAGACGAACCTGCCGCCGGCCGTGGCATCTTACGACATCACGCGCACCGGGCTGGCTCTGTGGGTAGACCGGCGGCACGGGACGGCGATCTACTACGACCTGGTGGACCAGCCGGGGCGGGTGCTGCCGCGCACGGCGGGCTGGGAGCCGGCCCCGGCCTGGCCGCCGCTGGACGTCAAGCGGCTGATGTTCGCGGCGCTGCCGCTGTCGTGGGACCACCTGGTAGCGAGCTGGCAGAAGGACCGCGAGCGGGAAGGGCACCCGCGTCTGGTGTGTCAGGGGGTGGAGGTGGACCTGATCGGCCCGGCGCTGCCGGCCGTCGCCGTGGTGCCGCGGGCAGCAGCGGCCAGCACCGGCGGCACCGCAGCCGGCTAAGCACTGGCGGACCAACCGCGACGAGCCAGAAGCGTCAGCGACGGAAGTTTTGACAAAGCCGGCGCTGACGCTTCCGGCTCGTCGCG
>JADLBT010000357.1 GCA_020847555.1 Gemmataceae bacterium | reverse complement strand
TGGATGACGTAGGGCAACAGCCAGCCGCGGTAGTGCCAGGGGGCCGGGGAATCTCCCAGCCGGGGCAGGCGGCCGTGCCGCGCCATGAAGTCGTCCAGATCGGGCGGAGAGTTCGCGCCTCGCGCCCCGGCAGGTGCGCTCATTGCAGGGACTCCTTGCAGGATTCGTCGGGATTGGGACGGAAGCGGTGGAAGGGTTGGCGATCAGTCCGCTGAGTAACAGCAGTCGCCGAAGAGTGGCAGGTCGTCGAGCCTGGCGAGGTACTCCTCCCAGGAGAAGGATCTGCCCAGTCCCCTGACCGACGTGAGCCCCTCGCGGGCGTTCCGTTCGATCCGCAGCGCCCGCTCCAGGAGGGCCGGGTGGTGCTCGCGCAGCCAGTGGATCTCCGCCTTCTTGCTGGCCGGGCAGAAGTAACAGGCCGACTTCATGGGGACCGGCAAGCCAGCCGCGGCAATGATCTTCCTGCACGCCTCGCGGTCGTGGCCCCACTCCATCAGCGGATACCAGTACACGAAGTAGTGCCGGTCGAGCCAGCGCTCGCGGCTCAGCCGCTCGCCGCCGTCGTCCGGTGTCGTCGGAGGCAACCAGGTCAACCGATGGCCCTCGCCGGCGTCCAGGCCGATGGCCTTGACGACGTGGGCGTAGGTGCGCCGCTGTTCACCGGCCTCGAAGCCGATGGCCCGCACGACGCGACGACCCTGGCCAAGCAGCTCCTGCGGCGGGTAGGCGGCGAAGATGTACCTGTCCTGGGGCGTCCGCTTGTATTTCAGGGAGCAGCTCTTGCCGCCGTAGGCGAGCGACGGCAGGGTGCCGGTGTGCAGGCACTGCTGCTCCAGCGTGCGGTAGGGCGCCCGCTTCGGCTCGTAGCGAACCGTCACGACGGCGGGGAAGCCGACGCCGGCCAGGTAACGCTGGATGACGGGCAGGTAGGCGTAGGTCTCGGGCTTCTCGGCGCCGGTGTCGGCGAACAGAATCGCGTCGGGGCGGATGCCGCGGTGCGCGAACTCGATCAGCAGGGCGGTGCTGTCCACGCCCAGGCCGTAGGCCACCACGAGGGGGCAGTCGGGCCAGGGGCGGTCAGCAGCGGTGGGTACAGAATCGGTCATGCAGCGGCGACCTCCTTTCATGTCGGCGTGGGAAGGCAGGGTCACATGAACCAGTCGTGGACGGGGCCAGGCTCCTCGCCCTCGGCGAGGGCCTGCTGGACCGAGGCCAGCGGCAGCTCCAGCCGGAACGAGTGGCCGGTCGCGCGCTCGACCGCGACGTACTCGGCGAGCAGCTCGGGGTTGTGCTTGCCGGCCAGCAAGAGGGCCGACCGGGGCGCGAAGATGCAGAAGCAGCAGGACAGCCTGGGTATCCCCAGGTCGTAGGCCGGGTGGTGCCGCACGCCGCTGGTGCGGATGCGGTCCCAGACCTGCTGCGTGCTCCAGGCGTGCAGTGGCAACCAGACATCGACGTGGCGCCGGCCGTTGCTGGCGGCGGCGTCGTAGCTGAAGGGAAGGCGGCGGGCTCGGGCCGGGCTCTCCTCGGCCCGCATCCCCAGGCAGCTCAGGATGCGGACGCGCCAGACGCCGGCCTGCCGCGAGCGGGCGGCCAGCCGGGTGAAGACGGTGCGGATGGGCCCCCTCTTGTGGTCGCTGGTACACCAGCGAACCGCGGGGGAGGGGAACTTGCCGCGGGAGCGGATGTGGTCGAGCAGGTCGCCCTGCGGGCGGGAGACGGCGACGAACTCCAGGCCGTAGTGGCGGGCCTGCTCCTCGGCCAGCTCGCGCGTTCCCGGCCACTCGACGCGGCCGAGGTCGGCGTGAGCGACGACCAGCCGCTCGCGCGGCACGCCGGCGGCGTCGCACTGCTCGACGACGACATCCAGCATGGTCTGCGAGTCCTTGCCGGCCGAGGAGCTGAGGACGATCCAGTGGTAGGAGAGAAGGTCGGGCGCCATCGTGTTGTCTCCGGGTCAAGTTGAAAGGGCGCGGGTCGGTGGACAGGCGGGATCAGGACGAACGGGGCAGTGATACGCGAAGTGCCACTCGTCGCTGACGGAGGTCCGGGAGTGGAAGTGCGTGGGGCCAGTGCGGATCGAGGACCAGGACCGGCTCGATGCCGGCCGCCCTCAGCACACGGACCTGGCCCTCGCCCAGCAGGAAGATCGAGCCGAGATGGGTCAGGTGCCGGCCCAGCGGTAGCGCCGTCAGGCGGGCGAAGAAGTCGTCAGGCAGGTTGATCAGGACGCCCTCATCCGTCCGCAGCCCCGTGCCCGGCGGCCAGCGGAAGGTGAGAGTGCATAGACAGGACGAGGGCATCGCCTCGCCGAGCAGGTCGAGCAGGACGTCTGCCGGGAAGGGCCGGCGCAGTCGAAGGGTGACGTGGTTGGGCGAGGCCCGGGCGGTCAGGGCGACCGCCCAGCGCAGGGCCACGCGGCCGGGGACCTCGAAGTGGAGCGTGTCGATCCAGGGCAGCATCTCGCCAAGGCCATCAGGGACGCGCAGCCGGTCCAGCTCGACCGAGAGCAAGCCGCGGTGCCAGACGCCGCCGTGTTGCCACAACGGGTCCAGCCAGGCGCCGCCGAACCGGGCGAGCAGCTCGGCGACGCGCTCCCGGGCTCGGGACCGTGCCGACTCGTCAGGCCACCCGGGGCCGGGGCCGAGGGCACATTGCAGGCGGAGGAACTCGGCGCGGTGGGCGTCGCCTGCCTCCTCCAGCCAATCGGCCAGGACGAGCCGGGGGCCGTCGTCCTCGGGCTGCTCGCGGGCGGCCTGCAGCAGGGCGAGCACCTGGGGGTGCTGGTACAGCCCGCTCATCGTTCGGCCCCGCCGCAGAAGATCTGCCAGTCGTGACGGAACTCGCGCCGCTTCTGCGAGACGCGCGCCGGCGAGAGGCCGAAGGCGCGGCTGGCGTCCAGGGTGCGCTCGCCGAGCATGAGGCGGTCGATCAGGCGGCGGTCACGCTCGCAGTGCGTGCGGCGCCAGGCGGGGAAGTCCAGCCGGAACGCCACCTGCTCGGGCACCGGCGAGACGGTGTTGTCCTGCAGCGCCTCGTCCAGCGGGTTGCCGTGCAGCGTGCTGCAGCCCGGCAGCCGGCTGACGGTGAAGCCGTGCCGGCGCTGGGCCACGGGCGACAGGACGTCTCTGGCCCTCTCGTGGCCGCAGACGCGGCGGCCGCTTCCCACGGCGCGGGCGGCGTAGGTGACCAGGGCGCTGACGAACTGCAGGACATCCTTGCCGCGGCGGACCAGGCGCAGGAACCACTTCCAGCACAACGCCGCCATCTCGTCCAGCAGCTCCTCCTTCTGGTTAAGGCAGCGGACGTGGCGGAAGTAGATCCGGCCGTGGGCTTCGATGCGAGGCAGGATTGCGGTCACGAAGGTCTGCTGGAGCCGGTGGAGCGCGTGTGCGCGGGGCGCGGGGATGGAGCGCGTAATCATCGGGGACGATCTCCTTGAAGAAGGGACCGTCCCCGGACCACGGCCGAGGGCGGTCCGGTTGGGGAACCGAACCGCCCTGGCCACCGCGGCCGGGCGGGGGTGAACTCGATCGGGTCAGAGAAGATGCCGGCTGCGCGGCGATGAGGACGTGGCGAATCGTCGTTGCATCACCGCACTCCCGAGGATCCGAGAGTTAGCCGGCCGGGTCACGGAATAGTGACACGGATTGTCCGCTATTTCATGTGGGAGGGGATGGGGAGCACGAGGTGTGGCGATAGACGGGCCGAGCCCTGCGTCCCGTCGGCAGTGCGGAACCTCCGCGTGAGCGTGCTTACAATTCGCCCGAGGAGGTGCTTCACCGGCCTTGTACTGCGACGGCGCTCCGATCTGCAGGTCGGGGAAGACAGCCTTACGCCTGCTGTCCGCTTTCCTGTGGCGGGCCCAACTGCGGTACGTCCTTGAGCGAGATGTTGAGGACGTACTCCTTCAGGTACACGTCCTCGACGTCGGCGAGCGCGTAGCGGATCCGGTCGGAGATGTGCTGGGCAATGATCAGGCCCCGGACGCGACGCCCGGTCGCCAGGTGCCGTCTGACCCAGCCCCGGTAGCGAAGTAGTTGCCCGCAGACGGCGTCGGGGCCGCGGCTCACCTTCAGCTCGATGATCAGGATCCCTCCCTGCGCATCAACCGTCAGTATGTCGATGCGCCCGACGTCGGTGGCGTACTCCACCCCGACCGTCCCCTCGTCATCGACGAACAACTGCAGTCCCGCCTCGATCACGTCGAGATGCTTCGTCAGGTAGTCGCGCAGGTGGGCCTCGGCG
Source organism: Gemmataceae bacterium (assembly GCA_020847555.1). The sequence goes on along the minus strand of JADLBT010000357.1, from coordinate 2,600 downwards.
GCGAAGGCCTCGCCTTCCGCCTCGCCGCCGACATCGGGGCCTTCTTCGGCCTGGGCGACGAGTAGCCGGCCGTCCTCGCCCTCAACAATCTCCCACACTCCGTGGCGGGCGGGATCGTACAACTCCAGCCGGCCGCGTTCCAGCCGGAACAGGAAGTCGTACTGGGACTCGGCCCGACGCGGCTTCTGGTTCTCGGGGTAGTGAACGCGCGAAGCGTGATTCACCGTGCAGACGATGATCTGGGCCTGGATGGTGGAGGTGTTCGTACCGGGGTAGCGCTCCAGGATCCAGTCGCGGACGGCGACGTTAGTGGTCGACCCGCCCAGGGCGTCCACCGCCTCGCGGATCATCTGCCAGACGAAAGGACGTGATTGACTGCTCATCGTCAGGATCCAGGACCGTGTAACGTGCTGCGGGTGAGATGCCGCCCACCCGAGCGTGTCGCTCATGTGGACGCGGTCGGCGCAGTTGGCGGTCCGCCCCCGGCCAACCCCAGGAACGCCTCTACCTGCTGCCGGATCAGCCTGGCCCGGGCGTCGCGGAAGGTGAGGAACGTCTCTCGGTTCAACTTGGCGAGGGCTGCCTTGTAAGGCACCTCCACCTGGCCGTCGCCCCTGCCGTAGAAGGCCGTCTTGTCGTCGGGCATCTTCGCCTGCTTCCGTCGGTTGGCCGGCATGACGATCAGGCGGTAGTTGCCGAGGTGGTCCGCCACGTCGCCCAGGCCAGCCTCGATGAGCTTCGAGCGCGGGAAGATATGATCGACCTCCAGCTTCAGGTCCTTGGGGTGCCGGGTCGGGTCGGCGGGGTCGATCTGCAGCACGCCGCCGTCCACGATGTTGAGCATCAGGTCGGCGTCGTCGTTGAGGTGGTGCTCTTCCAGGCGGTACTGGGCCTTCTGCCGCTGGGCCATGAACTCCCGGAGCGTCTGGATCGGGAACGTACGCGGGTCCTTCTTGACCGCCTCGGCCAGGCGGTTGTGAATCTGGTCGAGGACGCTGTCCGGGGCGCGAGAGAACAGCCGCAGGACGAAGGCCATGTACAGGTACTGCCGCATCGCCCGCCCGTTGTCGCCGTCCGGCTTGTCGCGCTGGCCCGACAGCATCATGTAGTCGAGGATGGGGATCAGCGCCAGGCGGCTGCGGAGGAAGCGGTCGCACTTGATCTGGGCCACGTCGTCCAGCCAGGCGTATGTCTGCCGCAGGCAGGTGTTCAGCTCCTCGAACTTGCCCTCCAGCTTCTTGAGGAAGTCCGGGTCCTTCAGCTTGGTGACCTCGTACTTCGCCTTCTGGTCGAAGATCACCAGGGCGGCCTTGATGAGGAAGTCGGTGTTGAAGCTGTGTCGGTTGCCCTGGTTGAGGAAGTTGACAGCGTCGGTGAACCGCTGCTCCATCTGCCGCAGCTTGAGCTTCAGTGTCGAGAACAGCAGGTCGGACTTGTCCAGGACCATGCCGCCGCTGTTGACCCGCTCGAAGATCTCCAGCACATGGTCATAGTTGTGCCGCCGTTCCACCTCCTGGAACAGTAGCGAGGTCTTCATGTTGAACCGCTCCAGGAAGCGGTCGATGTTCCTGCTGATGTGCGACCGCTTCCGGTCCAGGGCTTTCTGCCGCTCTAGGCCGTCGGCGATCCCCTCGCACAGACGCTTCGCTAGCTTCTCGGCGAAGTCGAACTTGGTGTCGGCGTCGAGCTTGATGATCTCCGAGAGGTGGATCATCTCGGGCCGATCGCGGGCTTCGTCTACCGTGAGGAACTCGAAACGGTAGTCGGTGTCGTCCTCGACGTCGGAAGGGATATGGTCGAGCTGCAAGAACACGCGGCGGCCGTCGTAGCTGCCGAAGAAGCCGAGGTACATCGACTGGAGCCGCTGCTGGCCGTCCAGGACCAGGTAGGCCTCCGAGTCGGCGGGGTGCGGCGGTTCGGACAGGTAATCCCGTGCGGACTCGAACTTGTCGGTGAAACGCCGCGTGGGGATGTCCGCGCGGATCTCGGGGGTCGGGCGCCAGACCATGATGGCGCCGATCGGGTAGCCGCTCATGATCGAGTCGAGCAGCTTGGTGACCCGGTCCGGCCCCCATTCGTAGCCGCGCTGGATGCTGGGCACGCGGTACACGCCTCGGTCCATCGCCTGGAGGACATCGTAGATTCGTTGGTTCGGGTTCAGGTCCATCGGTATCTCTCACAGAATGTGCCGTCCCAGGCGTTGTCAATGACCGACGACGATGCGCACGAGGTTGCCGAGAACGTTAGAGAATACGGCGGGGTCGGCCAGGCGGGTCCGCACGACCGCGACCGCCTGGCCCGGCGGCAAGCACTCGGCGAACTTGAGGCCTTCCAGCGCACGCTCGTCCACGGCCGCGACAATCCCTTCAGGTGCTGCCCCGCGAAGCGAACGGACGGCCCCTTCGATCTCATCGGCCCTTGGCCCCCCCTGGACGCGGACGGCGAAGTTGTCCCACGTCGCGCGGTGGCCCAGCGCCTCGGACAGGGCGTAGGCGAGCCCGGCGTTCGCCTTGCCTCCCGCGAAGGTCCACCAGTGCCACTCGCCCTGAGGTGTCAGAACCACGCTGGTGTGGCTGGCGTTGGCCCAGGGATAGTCCAGC
>JADLBT010000356.1 GCA_020847555.1 Gemmataceae bacterium | reverse complement strand
CCTCTTTCACCTCCTTGAACCGCGTCCCGTCCCACCACAGCGCGACCACCAGCATGCGCGGCTCCACGCACCACAGGGCGCCCTGGCCGAGCGGCCCGATTCGCAGCGGGTAGAGCCAGCGGTCGCGGTGCTTCATCGGTTTGCTCTGGTCGAGGACGACGTGGAACGACGCGGGGTTGTACGGCTCGCGCGTCCGGACCGCGACGGTGAGACGGGGAATCAACTGGTCCGTCTGCACTCCGAGGGCGACATGGTCGAGCGCCTCCTTCTTCAGCCCGATCCACTTCTCGACCTGGCCGAGGGCCGCCTCCATCGGCGCCCACGACGGCTGGTCCAGGAGCGTCTTGCCGGCGGGGTCGTGCAGCAGTTCGGCGACGTGCAGTCCGATCAGCAGGTTGCTTTCCGCGGGGAGATACCCAAGGGCTGGCAGGTCGGCAGGCGCGACCGGGCCTTCCGGGGTTTTGCCGTCGGCGTCAAATCTCGCCGCGTCCGGCCGAACCCCTTTGGGAAGGTCGTTGCCGCGCCGGAAGGCCGTGGTGGACAGCGCGAAGGGCAGCGCGATCAGCAACGCCACCGCGGCCATGTTGCCGAGGATGAACCAGGCGGTCGCCCCATTGGAGCGCGGGCGGCTGAAATACCGCAGCCACGCCGAGGCGACCAGACCCATGCCGCCGGCGAGGACCATGAACGGAAACGCCTTCTTCGTCGTCGGGCTTTCGGAGACGATGCGCAGGACCAGGCTCGTCAGGATGACCAGTCCGCTGAGCGCGCTCAGCTGCAGCGCCAGGCTCGGCCGGGCCGGCTGGAGAAGTTGCGGGGAGGAGGTCAGGTCGGCTGGCAGGGATGGACTCGCCGAGGGCAGTCCGGCAGCAATCGTTTCCGCGGTGGGACGATGGGGGAACATCTCGCCGCAGCGGGGGCAGGGGATCCGTCCATGCTCGGCCGCGGGAACCTGGGCATTGCAACAGGGGCAGGTAAGAATCTCGGCCATCGCATACAATGAAATAAAGGGCGCCAGCGAGTGGAATCCGGAAGCGGGCGGCGATTCTCTAACTCCGGAGCGGCGCCGGGGAAACAACCTAACCCCGATTCGCCTCAAGGGGCAGTATAGCAATTTCCTTCCGCCGGGTGGGAGTTCGGCGAGAACCGTCGAGTCCGTGTCCCGTTACGGGATGGGGAGGCGCGCTGGCGTTCCGGGCTGGTCCGGCTGGCGGTCCGTATTGACCCCTCGCGAGGGTAATCTTAGACTGGTTTTTTGGATCAATCTCGACGGAAGCGACCGCACGGCACGGCATTGCCGCAATCGCGTCGCTCCTCGTTCCACGGCCGGGTAGGTCGATCATCATGGCAAACGATAAGCAGGTCGAGGTGGGGTTCTGGGAAAAACTCGGCGACACCTTCGGCGCCATTGGCGAAGGCATCGCCGGATTTCTCGGCCGCCTGTTCGGCTCCAGCAACGAGCGCTTCGTCAAGAGCCTCGGCTACAACCGGCCCCGTGGCGGCGAGGAGCACACCGTCACGGCCGGCTCGCTCCTCGACCAGGTCAACGCCCTCGAAGAGACGATGAAGGCCAGGAGCGACGAGGAACTCAAGGCTCTCACTCCGCATTTCCGCGAGCGCCTGGCCAGCGGCGAGACGCTCGACGCCCTTCTCCCCGAGGCGTTCGCCGCCTGCCGCGAGGCCGCCCGCCGCACCAAGAACATGCGGCACTACGACGTGCAGATCGTTGGCGGTATCGTTCTGCACCGCGGCAACATCGCCGAGATGGTCACCGGCGAGGGCAAGACGCTGGTCGCCACCCTGCCGGCGTATCTCAACGCGCTGGAGGAGAAAGGCGTCCACGTCGTCACCGTCAACGACTATCTGGCCCGCCGCGACTGCGAGTGGATGCTGCCGATCTACCGGGCTCTCGGCCTGGAGGCCGGCTACATCCAGTCGGACATGGAACCGCAGGACCGGCGCAAGGCCTACGACTGCGATATCACCTACGGCACCAACAGCGAGTTCGGGTTCGACTACCTGCGCGACAACATGAAGCCGGCCCGGTGGGCCGACGACAACTACCCGCCGTGGTCGCAGCAGTGCCAGAAATCGCTCCACGTCGCCATCATCGACGAGGTCGATAACATCCTCGTCGATGAGGCGCGCACCCCGCTCATCATCTCCGGCCCGGCGTTCGGCGACCTGCGCCGCTACGCCAAGGCGAACGAGATCGCCGTCAAGCTGACCGACATCGAGAAGAAGGCTCGGGCCGAGCGCGGTCTACCGCCGCTGCCGACCTTTGCCGCCACGCCGGCCGAGTTGCTCCGGCGATCTCGCGAGGAGGAAGAGGATGGGGACGAGGGGGGCGGGTTCGCGGCCGCCCTGCGTGCGAAGAAGGAGCGCGCCCAGGGCGTCTACTTCGAGGTCAAGGAGAAGGAGCGCACCTGCCACCTGACCGACGAGGGCGTCTGCGTGGCGGAGGAGGTGGCCGGCGTCGAGAGTTTCTACACCGCCGGCAACATGGAGTGGCCGCACCTGATCGACAACGCCCTCAAGGCCCACCACCTCTACCACAAGGACAAGCAGTACGTGGTGATGCGCCATCCCGAGTCGAACGAGATGAGCATCATCATCGTCGATGAGTTCACCGGGCGGCTCATGGTCGGCCGGCAGTGGTCCGACGGCCTGCACCAGGCGGTCGAGGCCAAGCACGCCCGCGAGGGCGTCAAGATCAAGGAGGAGACGCAGACCCTCGCCACGATCACCTTGCAGAACTTCTTCAAGCTGTACGACAAGCGGGCCGGCATGACCGGGACCGCCATGACCGAGGCGAACGAGTTCTGGAAGATCTACAAGCTCGATGTCATTGCCATCCCGACGAACAAGCCGCTCATCCGCCTCAACTACCCGGACGTCATCTACCTCTACCAGAAGGAGAAGTGGGACGCGATCGTCGGCGAGATCGAGCGCATCAACAAGTGGGATGTGGTGCGCAAGGGCGACGGCACGGAACTCGTCGGCACGATCCGCAAGGAGACCGACGACATGCTCGAGATCCAGCTCAAGGACACCAACGAGCGCGTCGTCTGCACCCCCGGCGAGACGGAGGAGATCGAGCGGCGCGGCCGGCCGATCCTCGTCGGCACGACCGACGTGGACAAGTCGGAGAAGCTCAGTGCCATGCTCAAGCGGCGCGGCATCAAGCACGAGTTGCTCAACGCCAAGCCGGAGTTCGCCGCCCGCGAGGCCGACATCGTCGCCCAGGCCGGCCGGATCGGCGCCGTCACCATCTCGACGAACATGGCCGGCCGCGGGACCGACATCATCCTCGG
>JADLBT010000355.1 GCA_020847555.1 Gemmataceae bacterium | reverse complement strand
TGCGAGCACGCTCTGCTGAGCAAGGCCGATGCCGGCCGGACGATCGGCCGGCTGCTGGGCCAGGCGCTGGACAGCCCGGAGCGGTACAAGACGGTCGGCGCTCTGATGCTCCTGGACATGCAGACGTGGAAGGACAAGGATCTGGGGGCGATCGCCCGCAAGATGGGCAACATCGAGCGCCGGCTCGAACTGGCCCGCGGCGGTCCGCAGACCCAGAAACTCCAGAAGGAGGTCGTCCTCCGCCTTGATGAACTCATCAAGGAACTCGAAAACAAGCAGAAGCAAAAGCAGCAAGGCGGCTCTCCGAACGGCGGCCAGTGTCCCGACGGCCAGCAACCCGGCGGGCAGCAGGGCCAGCAGGGCGGGAACAACCCAACCCAGCCGATGCAGGACAGCCGCATTGCCAACAACGGCGGCCGCGGCACGGTGAACGAGGCCCGGCTGCGCAAGCTGGCCGAGGGGTGGGGCCGCATGGACCAGGCCCAGCGCGCCCAGGCGATGCGCGAGGTCGAGGAACTGACGCGCGGTCTGTCGCTGGCCCACCAGGAGCTGTTCCGCGAGTACTTCCGTCGGCTGACGGAGGACTCGGTTCGCCGCACCGGCTCGCGCTGACGGCCGGGACAGGTCCAGGTCTGCGGGGCCGTCGTTGGGCGGCTCCCCCCGGGCTGTGGCCCCGCCCGTGACGCGGCCACAGCCCGGCGTTTTCTGGAACAGAGGTGCCCGGAGTGAGTGAGAAGTGAGGAGTGAGGAGGGGTTAGTCTCTCCTCCTCACTCCTGTCCTCCTCACTCCCATCGGGACCGCGAACACACTGGATCCGCCGGAAGAGGGCTGTCCCCGATGAAGATCCCCCGCACGCGACTCGCCGTCGCCGCCCTGTTGCTCGCCGTCACCCTCGCCAGCGCCGACGATCTGCGCACCCTCGGCAGCAAGACCGTGAGCGGGACCGTGGTCGGCGTCACCGACAAGGAGATCACCGTCCGCACCGCGGGCGGCATGACGGTCGCCACGCCGATCGCGCAGGTGCTCGCCCTTGAGCTGCGCCCCGTCAAGGGCGTGGCAGCGTCCACCAAATACAGCGACGTCCGCCTGAGCGACGACACCCTCCTGCACTGCAAGGCGGTCGCGTTCAAGGGCAAGGACGTCCACCTGACGCTCCTCTCCGGCCAGGAGGTCAAGGTGCCGCTGAGCAGCCTGACGCACTACTTCCGCGACGCCCATGACTCGGTCCTCCGCAAGGAGTGGGACACCATCCTCGGGCGCGAGGAGGTGAAACGCGATCGCGTCGTCATCCTCAAGAACGACGAGCTGAACGCGGTCGAGGGCACCTTCGGCGACGTGAGCCCGGACGGCCAGGCGATCCAGTTCCGCCTCGAAGGCGGCCTGATCCGCCCGGTGCCGTTCACCAACATCGGCGGCATGGTCTTCTACCGCCTGGACGGCCCGACGAAGAGCCCGATCTGCCAGGTCCACGACGTTCAGGGCAACAGCCTCGCGGCAGTCGCCGTCAAACTGGACGGGAACACGTTCACCGTCACGACCACCGGCGGCATCGACATCCGCTACGACCACCAGGCGATCGCCAGGTTCGACTACAACATGGGTAAGCTGACGTACCTGTCCGACCTGGAGCCGACGAAGAAGGTCGAACGCTCCGGCGTCGGGCTGCCAATCGCCTACCGCAAGGACACGAACCTGGACGGCGACCAGATCCTGCTGGGCGACAAGATCTTCCCCAAGGGTCTGTCGATCCACGCTTACACGGAGCTGGAATACACCCTCGGCGGCAGATACAAGGAGTTCCGCACGTTCATCGGCGTGGATCCGCGCGTCGGCCCGGAGAGCAAGGCGGTGGTGGTGATCGAGCGCGACGGCCGCGAGGTCTACAAGGGGGAGTTCACCGCCGAGACGCCGCTCCGTGAGGTGCGCCTGCCGATGCAGAAGGCCAATCGGCTGCGCATCACCGTCAGCTCCAGCAACCTCCTTGACCTCCACGACCATGTGACGTTCGCCGACGCCAGGGTGAGCCAGTGACTTCCTCCTTCTCCCCACTTCCCTCGTGGGAGAGAGGTCGGGGATGAGGGAAGCGACGCTGCCCCCCTCACCCTCGACTCCTCTCCCATGAGGGGAGAGGGGAGAAAGGCCATGCACCTGAAGGACCAACCATGCGTTTCGCTTCTCTCCCCCGCCGCCCGCTGACCTGCGTGCTGGCTGCCGGGGCGGTCGCGGCCCTCGCGGCGGCCGCCGTCGCCGCCCGCGCCCAGCAACCGACCCTCGACGCCGTCCGCAAGGCAGAGGCCGACCGCGTTGCCGTCGTTGCCAGGGTGCGCCCGGCCGTCGTCGCCATCTTCGCCGCCGGTGGCGCGGGCGGCGGGTCCGGCGTGCTGATCAGCAAGGACGGCTACGCTCTGTCGAACTGGCACGTCGTCAAGGGCCAGAACACCATGCTGTGCGGCCTGCCCGACGGCGAGGCGTACCACGCCGTCCTCGTCGGCCTCGACAAGGTCGGCGACGTGGCGCTGATCAAGCTGCTTCCGAACAAGGCCGGCAAGGACTTCCCGTTCGCCCCGCTGGGTGACAGCGACACCGTCCGCGAGGGCGACTGGTCGCTGGCGATGGGCAACCCGTTTCTGCTGGCGACCGACTTCCAGCCGACCGTCACGTTCGGCCTGGTCAGCGGGGTGCAGCGCTGGCAGCGGCCGGCCGGCATCCTGCTGGAGTACACCGACTGCATCCAGATCGACACGTCGATCAATCCGGGCAACAGCGGCGGGCCGCTGTTCAACATGAAGGGAGAGCTGATCGGGATCAACGGTCGCGGGTCGTTCGACAAGCGCGGCCGGGTCAACTCCGGCGTCGGCTACGCGATCTCGATCAACCAGATCAAGAACTTCCTCGGCCACCTGAAGGCTGGCCTGGACACCGACCACGCCAGCCTCGGCGCCACCGTGACGACCCAGACGGACGGCGTCGGTCTGGGCAAGGTGACCGTCACCGCGATCCTGGAGGACGCCGACGCCTTCCGCCGCGGACTGGACATCGACGACGAAGTGGTGACGATCGCCGGGCGGCGCATCCTGTCCGCCAACGACGTCAAGAACGTCCTGGGCCTGTACCCACGCGAGTGGCGCATTCCGATGGAGTTCCGCCGCGAGTTCGCGCGCGAGGGGGATCGCGACGCGGTCAGGGGCCGCAAGGAAATCCTGGTCCGCCTGATGGGTATCCAGCGCCGCGACCTGGGCGGCGGCCCCCCGCCGCCGAAGAAGGGGCCGCGGCCGAAGATCATCCCGGGTCCGCAGACGCCGTCCCCCGCGGCCAAGTACTTCGTTGCGAAGGCCGGGTTCGCCAACTACTACTTCAACAAGCTGGAGCGCGATAACCTCCTGGCTGCGTTCCGCAAGCACGGCGACTTCAGCAAGGCGGACGGGCCGTGGGTGCTGGAGGGACGCATCCGCTACTTCAAGGCGAACGCCCCGAGCAAGGTCAAGGTCGAGATCACCCAGAGCAAGGCGAAGGACGGCGCCACCACCCCGCTCGTCCGGATGAAGACCGAGAACGTCAACCAACCGGAGGAGCTGGAGCCGCTGCGCACCGGCCAGACCGACGCCGACCTCAAGGCGCCGTCCGGCAGCGGCGGGCTGCTCGGCGCGTTCTACCTGTACCACCGCTTGCTGACGCTCGGCGAGAAGGGGTTCGAGTCGAAGTGCGACCACGGCGGACACGAGCCGGTCTACCCGCCGCCGGCCGACGGCAAGCAACCGCCCAGCCTGGCCAGCCTGCGCGTCGATGCGGACGTGCTGCACACGCAGTACGCCTCGTACCAGGCCCGGTGGTTCTTCAACCAGAGCGACAGACTGCTGCGGGCGGTCGAGGTCCGGCTGAAGGACACCGACGATCCGTGCGAGGTGTACTTCTCCGACTACCGGCCGGTGGATGGGCGGATGCTCCCGCACCTGCTCCAGATCCACCACGGCAACCAGCACTACGCCACCATCGAGCTGACCGCCTTCCAGACCGGCGCCAGGAACTAACCGCCGCCGGGCGGGACACGTCCCGCCCGGCGTTTTCGCGAGGACCGATACGCATGACCTCCCTGCTCTCGACTCATTTCCGCCGGTCGGCACTCGTCCGGCTGACGGCCATCGCCGTTGTCGCCCTGGCCGCCGCCTGCGCCTGGCAGGCCCAGCTGGGCGCGCAGCAACCGCTGACGGCCGTGAGCCGCGAAGTCAACATGAAGCTCGTCAAACTATACGGCGCCGGCGGGTTCAAGGGACTGCCGTCCTACGGGACCGGCATCCTGGTTTCGCCGAACGGGTACGTCCTGACCGTCAACAACCACATCCTGAACACCCAGGATTTGCGCGTCCACCTGTACGACGGCCGGATGTACCACAACTGCAAGGTGGTCTACCGCGAACCGGAGCTGGACGTGGCCCTGATCAAGATCGACGCCCCGGTGGATCGGCTGCCGTACTTCAACTTCGCCGAGGCGGCGGCCCGGCCGACGGCCGAGCCGGGCGACTGGGTGCTGGCGCACAGCAATCAGTTCGCGATCGCCATCCGGAACGAGCCGATGTCGGTCCAGCACGGCGTCATCCAGGCGTTCACCCAGCTGCGCGGCCGCCGCGGCATCTTCGGCGCGCCGTATGGCGGCGACGTCTACTTCCTCGACGCCATCGCCAACAACCCCGGAGCCGCGGGCGGGGCGATCACGACGCGCCGCGGGCAACTCCTCGGTATCATCGGCCGGGAGCTGAAGAACACCCTCAGCGACACGTGGATCAACTACGCCGTCCCGGTCCAGGCGAAAGTCGAGGCGACCCGCGACGACAAGACCGTTACCGTCAGCCTGGCGGAATTCGTCCGCGAGGGCATGGCCGGCAAGTACAAGGAAGTCGTCAAGCTCCGCAAGGATCGGGACGTGGTCGATGGCTTCACCGGCATCGTCCTGGTGCCGAACGCGGTCGCCATCACCCCGCCGTATGTCGATCAGGTGGTGAGCGGGTCGCCGGCCCACAAGGCCGGGCTGCGGCCGGACGATCTGATCGTTTACATTGACGGCGAGCTGGTGCCGAGCATCAAGCAGTACCGCGAGATCGTCAAGTACGCAGCCCCGGGCGCTGAACTTGTCCTCGAAGTGCAGCGCGGCAATCGCCTGGAGACGGTGAAGCTGAAGGTCGCCGACATGCCGAAGAAGAAGTAGGGGAAAGGAGGGAGGAGTCAGGAGTCAGAGGAAAGCCCACGCAAAGCCCACGGCTTGAACCTGACCCCTGACCCCTTGAGGTATCAACATATGTCATTCCGTCGTATCCTGGCTCTGTCGGCGCTGCTGGCCGGCGCGGCCGTGCTGTCCGTGCCCCTGCTGGCGCAGCCGCCGGGCGGGCAGGAAGACCTGAACGACTTGCACGAGAAGGTGATGAAGGACGCGGTGCGCAAGGTCGCTCCGAGCGTCGTCCAGATCCTCACCCAGGGCGGCACCGACATCATGACCGTCGGGCCGAAGGGGGCGATGTTCCGCAAGGGCCAGGGGCCGACGACCGGCGTCGTCGTCAGCGCCGACGGATACGTCGTCTCCAGCGCGTTCAACTTCATCAACAACCCGACGAACATTCTCGTCGCCGTCCCCGGCCACAAGGAGCCGTACCCGGCCAGGCGCATCGCGACCGACCGCTCGCGCATGCTCACGCTGCTCAAGATCGACGCCAAGGGGCTCCCGGTCCCGCCGATCGTGCCGGAGAAGGAGGTCAAGATCGGTCAGTGGGCTCTCGCCCTCGGCCGCACCCTCGACCTGAAGCGCGCCCAGCCGCCGTCGGTGAGCGTCGGCGTCGTCAGCGCCGTCGGCCGCATCTGGGGCAAGGCCATCCAGACCGACGCCAAGGTTTCGCCGGTCAACTACGGCGGCCCGCTGATCGACATTCAGGGCCGGGTGCAGGGCATCCTCGTCCCCGCCTCCCCGCGCGGCGACGACGCGACCGCCGGGTTCGAGTGGTACGATTCGGGCATCGGTTTCGCCGTCCCGATGGAACACGTCCTGACCATCCTGCCGAAGCTCAAGGAGGGAAACGATCTCAAAAAGGGTTTGCTCGGCATCCGTCCCAAGAGCGGTAATATCTACAGCGGGGCCGCCGAGATCGCCGAGGTGACGGCCAACTCGGCCGCCGCCAGGGCCGGCCTCAAGAAGGGCGACATCCTGATCGACATCGACGGCCACCCGGTCGAGCGGCACGCCCACGTCATGCACCTGCTCGGGCCGAAGTACGCCGGCGACAAGATCTCGGTCAAGTACAGACGCGGCGAAAAGGTCGTGGCGGTCAAGGACATCGTCCTCGGCGGCGACCTGACCGTCAGCGCGCATGCATTCCTCGGCATCCTGCCGATGCGCGACGACCCGAAACTCGGCGTCGAGATCCGGTACGTCTACCCGAAGAGTCCCGCCGAGGCGGCCGGACTGAAGGCAGGCGACCGAATCGTCAAGGTCGGGGTCGGCGACCAGCCGCCGGCATCGTTCAAGGGCAAGCAGCGCGGCCGCGACGAGTTGCTCGACATCCTCAACGGCCTGTCGCCCGGGGCCGAGGTCAAGCTGGAGGTGGTGCCGAAGGGCGGTAAGCAGTCGAAGACGGTCACGGTCGCGCTCGGGACGATGCCGGGCACGACGGCCGCGCGTGAGGAGGTCATCCCGGCCAAGTTGCCCGAGGTCGCGTCGGTGAAGAAGGCGCTGCAGCCGCTGGAGAAGCCGAAGCCGGACGTCAAGCCGGCGAAGGTCGAGCCGCCGAAGAAGGCCGAGACGGGGCTGCTCAAGCAAACAACGAGCGGTGGGCAGAAGTACTGGGTCTACCTCCACGAGGACTACGACCCGAACGTGGCGCACGCCCTGGTCGTCTGGTTCCACCCGACCGGCAAGAACACCGACGACGACGTCGAGGCGTTCACCGACACCTGGGCCGACTACTGCCGGGAGAACCACATCATCCTGATTGGGCCGCAGTCCGACGGCCAGAGCGGGTGGGTGCCGGGCGACGCCGAGTGGGTGCTGGAGGCGATCCGCGACACGCTCGGGCGCTACACGATCGACCGCCGGCGGGTGATCGCGCACGGCATGGGCGTCGGCGGCCAGATGGCGATCTATCTCGGGTTCTCGTCGCGCGATCTGGTCCGGGGCGTGGCAACGATGGGCGCGGTGGTGACCGAGGCGCGCGACAACGTGGCGAACCAGCGACTGGCGTTCTTCCTGGCGGTCGGCGACCGCGACCCGCTCGCCCGGGCGGTCGGCGAGTCGAAGACGAAGCTGATGAACCACCGCCTGCCGGTCGTCCTGCGTGAGATCGCCAACCGCGGGCGCGAGTACCTGGACGCCGCCACCCTGCGCGAGCTGATCCGCTGGATCGACGCGCTGGACCGGCTGTAAGGTTCTCCTCTTGCCCTGCAGCAGAAAGCCCGCGGGTGGCGTCCCGTAGGGCCAGGTGCCCACCCCTGGCCCCACGGGACGCCACCCCTGGGCATTCAAAAAACTTTCCGTGGAACTCCCGCCGAACGGTCGG
>JADLBT010000354.1 GCA_020847555.1 Gemmataceae bacterium | reverse complement strand
CGTCGAAGGCGGCCGGGCTGAGGCCGGTCAGCTGGCGAAAGGCGTCAGGGGTGCGCTTCAAGCGGTCGCTGTGGCTCATCCTGCCATCCTACTGCCTGGACGTTCTATTGTGCAGCGAGTCTATTGTGCGCAGCGCCGGACTTCCGGTCAAACGGAAAACAAGCCGGCGCCGCGCAGAAGGTCGGCCGGGTGTCCCCGGCGGCGCCGCGCGCTCAGGCCTGAAGCGTGCCGATCACCTCGCGGACGCTGGCAGCCCCGAGCTGGTCGAGGGCGGCAGGAAGCTGACCGGCGATGCGCTCGGCCGCGGTCGGGTTGCAGAAGTTGACGGTGCCGAGCTGGACCGCCGAGGCGCCAGCGACGAGGAACTCCATCGCGTCGTCGAGTGTTGCGATCCCCCCGATGCCCACCACCGGCACCTTGACGTGGCGGGCGACGCGCCACACCAGGCGCAGCGCGAGCGGCTTGATGGCCGGCCCGCTCAGCCCGCCGGTCACGTTCCCGAGGATCGGTCGGCGCCGCTTCCAGTCCACCGCCATCCCGACGAACGTGTTCACCAGCGAGACGGCGTCGGCGCCGGCGTCGGCGGCCGCCTGGGCGATCGGGACGACGTCGGTGACGTTCGGCGTCAGCTTGGCGAGCAGGGGCAGCGGGCAGACGGCGCGCACGCCGCGCACCACCTGATACGTCACCTTCGGATCGGTGGCGAAGTCCACCCCGCCCGCGACGTTCGGGCAGGACAGGTTCAGCTCCAGCGCGGCCAGGCCCGAGGCGCGGCCGATGCGCTCGCCCATCTCGACGAACTCCGCCTCGTTCTTGCCGGCGATGTTGGCGATGATCGCGGTGGGGAGGGTAGTCAGGTAAGGAACGTGGTGGGCGAGGAAGTGGTCGATGCCGTCGTTATCCAGGCCGATGGCATTGAGCATGCCGGACGCCGTCTCGACGGTGCGCGGCGGGGGGTTGCCGGCGCGCGGGTGGCATGTGACCGTCTTGGGGATGAGCCCGCCCAGGGAGGCGAAGGAAACCGCCCCGGCCAGCTCGCGAGCGTAACCGAAGGTGCCGGACGCGACCAGGATCGGATTGCGAAGGCGAAGGGGGCCGAGAGAAACGGCAAGGTCGGCCATCGGTCGAGACTCGAAATCAGGAGAGAATTCACGGCGCCGCCCTGTTCCGGCACCGAGAAGGCCCACGGGTGCCTCCCGTGGGCCTCAAGGTAGCCGTGCGCGCGGCTCAGGCCTGAATCAGCTCATCAGTGGGCAGCGGGACGACGTCATCGCCGACGACCTTCGCCCGCCACTGGCGCTGGCACTGCGGGCACTCGAAGATCGCCACCGGCGTCGTGGGAACGGAGCCACGCCACGAATCCGTGTCGCGGCAGGGTAGCAGACTCCCGAACCAACCACAGTTGAAATGCGGGCACTTCACCAGGTAACTCGTCAACATGGTTCGGCCCTCCTTGCAGGTGAAATGAAGGAGACGACTGGTGAAATGAACTCTAACAACAAAAACCGCTATTCGCAAACAAATTTCTGAAAAAGGCGCCCGCATGACCTCGCCGCGACATAAACCCTGCCGTCCAGGCGTCGGCGGACCAGCCCAGAGCGCCAGCACCGGGCGTTTTTTAGCGGGGCGCCGGCCGCTGCAGGGTCTGGACGGCCCCGGCGAGCCGGTCGAGAGCCTCGTCGGCATCCCCGAGCGTCAGCGCCGCGCAGAACCCGTGATGGCACGCTGCCCCGCCGTAGTCGTGAAAGTACACCCCCTGCCCGATCGCCGTGGCGATGAAGCGCAGCATCTGCTCGCGATGGTGCTTGACGGCGTCGCGATAGTCGCGTACCTCGCCGCGAACTCCGAAATAGATCCCGAACCGCGCCCCAAGTCCCTGCACGCGCGCCGCGACACCGTACCGATCGAAGAGCGCCTGCAGTCCGGTCATAAGCCGCGCCCCCACCGCATTGAGGTGGTCGTAGAATCCGGGCCGGCGGTAGGCGGTGACGGCGGCCAGTCCGGCGGCGACCGCGATCGGATGGCCGTTGTACGTACCGCTGTGCTGGCAGTCGCCGGTCGGCATCAGCCTTTCCATGATCTCGCGCCGCCCGCCGAAGGCGCTCAGCGGGTAGCCGCCGCCGACCGCCTTGCCGAGCGTACACAGGTCCGGCGTCACCCCCAGGTACTCCTGCGCCCCGCCCGGCGCCATCCGGAACGCGCTGAGCACCTCGTCGAAGATCAGCAGCGTCCCGTGCTCGCGCGTCAGGTGGCGCAGGGCGTCGAGGAATGGCCGCGTCGGAAGGATGCAGCCGGCGTTGTAGTAGATCGGTTCGCAGATCGCCGCCGCCAACTCCGGGCCGTGGCGGTCGAATGCCCGCTCCAGCAGGTCCGGGCGGTTGTACGGGACGAGCACCAGGTTGCGGTCGAGCCCCTCGGGCAGGCCGGTTGAGCCGGGGTAGGCGGTGGGACTGGTCTCCGGGCCGAGGCGGTCGGCGGGCGTGCCGATGGCGTACATCACCTGGTCGTGATACCCGTGGAAGTTGCCCTCGAATTTCAGCACCTTCGACCGCCCGGTGTATGCCCGGGCCAGGCGCAGGCAATGGAGGGTCGCCTCCGTCCCCGACCCGGTGAACCGCACCAGCTCACAGCACGGGACGGTCTGGCAGAGGAGTTCCGCGAACTCGGCGTGGACCTCGTTCTCGTAGGAGCACGGCGCGCCGCGGGCCAGCGCGCGCTCGACCGCGGCCCGCACCTCCGGGTCGCCGTGCCCGAGGAGGGTCGCGCCGTGGCTGCAGCACAGGTCGAGATAGTCCTTCCCATCGAGATCCCAGACCCGACAGCCCGCGGCCCGGTCGAACAGCATGGCGTGCCCGACCGCCCGGTTCAGGCGCGTCGAGGACGACACGCCCCCCGCCAGCGAGCTGCACGCCCTGCGATACTGCTCCTCCACCTTGCTCATGTTGCGCCTCCTTCGGCGTCCGGCGTCCCCGGCCCCCAGCCATCCGGGCGGCCCGGTCGGAGCGCTTCGCGAACTCCTGTCGGCAGAGTACGGCGGGAGTGCCCCGGTCGCAAGGACGTCCCGGCAGCGTCGGACCAGCCCGGCGCTGGCGCTCCGGACTGGTCCGGTCCGACGCCGCCGGGGGAATGCTCTT
>JADLBT010000353.1 GCA_020847555.1 Gemmataceae bacterium | reverse complement strand
CGTCGAAGGCGGCCGGGCTGAGGCCGGTCAGCTGGCGAAAGGCGTCAGGGGTGCGCTTCAAGCGGTCGCTGTGGCTCATCCTGCCATCCTACTGCCTGGACGTTCTATTGTGCAGCGAGTCTATTGTTGCGATCGGCTGAGGCCGGGCCGTTTCTCGAAAGAGTGTCCCGGTCTGATGGACATCTGGGTGCGTAACCCGCCGAGGCTGGCTGGGGAGGGTGGGGCATGGCGCGGCTACTGGAGTTCTACCGGGGAGATGGGACCGACACGGAGAATCGCCGGCTGGAGGCAATCTGGGCCTGGGACGACGACGATCTGGAGGCCGTCCACGATTTCATCCAGTGGCTGTTCCCGCTGCCGGAGGCGAGTCGCTTCAATCCCGACGCCCCGCTCCTGACCCCGGACGACATCCAGGCCTTCCGGACCGACCCGGTGCTGCAGGCGAACCTGGCGCGCTCGTTCGGACGCATCCTCACCTTCCTGGGGCTGGTCCGCGACGCCGACGGGCGGGTGACCGAGGGGCCGAACTTCGCAGCGCGGGTGGCCGACGTGTGGGGATCCCCGAACCATAACTGGCTACGCATCACGCGCATCCTGCGCAGTCTGACCCTGCTCGGGCAGGACGACCGGGGCCGGGCGCTCTACCAGAAACTGGAGGAACTGCGCGATAGCGGGCGCTTCCCGATCGACGGGCACACGTTCCGCTACTGGACGAACGCGGTCCAGGGGTAGCGGCCCGCCGCGGGCCGGTTCGCGTGGTATTTGCCGGCGGTTCCTGACACAATGACGACCGGCAGTTACCCCCGCACGAGCCTCCTTCCGCGCCTCTCATGGACTATCAGGTCGAACTCCCGGTCTTCCGCGGCCCGCTGGATCTGCTCCTCTACCTCGTCAAGCGCAACGAGGTGGACATCTGCGATATCCCGATCGCGAAGGTGGCCGAGCAGTTCCTGGAGCACGTCTCCGTCATCCAGCTGATCGACGTCGAGTGGGCCGGCGACTTCCTCGTCATGGCTGCCACACTGATGGAAATCAAGAGCCGCCTGCTCCTGCCGCGCAGCGAGGAAGAGCCAGCGGCGGAGGAAGACCCGCGCCTGGAGCTGGTCAAGCAGCTGATCCAGTACAAGAAGTTCAAGGATGCCGCCGCCCTGCTGGAGGCGCAGGCCGAGCGCCAGCAGGCTCGCGTGCCGCGCCAGCCGGTCGAGGTGCCGACCACCCCCGACCCGTCGCGCCAGCCGTTGCGGCGCGTCGAGTTGTGGGATCTCGTCAGCGCGTTTGGCCGACTGATGCGTGAGACGGCCGCGTTGCAGCCGCGCCAGATCGTGATGGACGAGACGCCCCTCCACGTCCACATGGAGCGCATCCTGGACCGCCTCAGCGAGCAGGCGCGGGTCAGCTTCACTGAGCTGTTCACTGCCCCGCAGACGCGCGGGCGGCTGCTGGGCCTGTTCCTGGCGACGCTGGAGTTGATCAAGGACCGGCGGGTGCTGGTCGAGCAGCCCGAGCCGTTCGGCGAGATCTGGGTCTATCCCCGACCGCCGGAGCCGGACTGATGTGGGGTCGGTGGCGGTAGCCCTGAGGTTCGCAGGTAGTCTAACACACCGGCCGGTCCGCGGAAGGCGAACCGGGCGTCGCTCAGGCCAGTGCGCAAACCTCTCCCCCGCCTCCCTCCCCCTGCCAGGGGAGGGGGGCGGGGAGAGGTTCTCGCACAGACTCTCAGGCCCACGGGTTGTAACCCGCACGCCTCACGGAACTGGTCGCGTCAGCTCCCGAACTCCACGTGCAGCTGGACCAGGTCGCTCGGAGCCACGTCAAAAATCGCCGCGTCGCCGTCGGCGTGGCCTTCGGTGAGCGGCGTACCGCGCGCGTCGAGCAGCATCACCCGCTGCGGGTCGCGGACGCAGCGCAGCTCGGCGTGGGTGTGGAAGGCGGCGCACTCCAGCAGCCGTGCCGTGATCGCGTCGAAGCGGTCGGGAGGAGCCTCCTCACCCTCGGCTGGCGCCTCGCGGCCGCCCGGCCGC
Source organism: Gemmataceae bacterium (assembly GCA_020847555.1). The sequence continues at coordinate 948 of JADLBT010000353.1, read as the reverse complement.
ATCCCGGTCAGCAGGAGGTTTGGGGCGTCCAGGTGGAACAGCCAGCCCTTGGCGCCGACGTGCGGCGGACCCTTCGTCGTCGGCACGAGCGGCACCGGCGTGATCGTGCCGAGGGCCGTCTGCATCGGCTGCTCGCGGTCCATGCCGATGCCGAACTCGAACACCTGCGCCGTCTCGCCCTCCGGGACGAGGATGACGTCGAGCATGCGGCCCTCGTGACGCTGGTGGAACGGCAGCCCGCCCGGAAACAGGACCGTGCTCTGACGCGCCAGCCGCAACTCCAGGAAATCCGGCGTCTGCGGACGCACATGCGTCGAGATGCAGCCGGTCCCGTTCATTCCGCGCAGCAGCATCGCCCGCTCGTCGCGCCACGCGAACCGCGCCCCGTAGTAGGCGTGCCACGGGTAGCCCTTCGGTGGCAGCTCGGGGAAGATCTCGATGCGCAGCTCCAGCACCGGCCGCCCGAGCCAGGCCCGGAAGCGCTGCCGGAACCGGGCGAGGATCTGCTCCTGGTCGCCCAGGATCGCCCCCTCGGTGACGATCTCCCCGAGCGCCGGGCCGACGGAGGTGGTCTTGATCTCGCTCGCGCGCATCGTGCCGCCGGGGTTGAAGACGAGCCGCTGGGCCAGCCGATTCGTTTGCGTGCGCTGGTCCCGGATACCGCGCAGCCCACCGCTCGCCGGGTCGATCTCCGCCTCGAAGAACTCATTGCGGACATGCCGCTCGTCGGCCAGGCGCATGCGCATCGCCGGCGCGAGGGTTCCCTTCGGCCCCGCGCGCGGAATCCACGCGAACCCCAGCGGCGGCACCTCGACCACCGCCCGGAGCAGGTTCCCGTCGAGCTGACACGCCTTGACCGGGTCGAGGATCGGCAGCGGCGTGGCGACCCCTTCCAGCTCCAGCGCTACCCGCCGCGTGAAGCTGCACGGATTGAGGATCAGGTAGCCG
>JADLBT010000352.1 GCA_020847555.1 Gemmataceae bacterium | reverse complement strand
TGGGCTTTCCATAGTCCCTTGTCGGCCCCTTTCGGGGGCTCGCGCGGCGGGTCGGCGGCGGTGGTAGTTACGCCGCCGAGGAGGACGGTGAGGACGGTGTGGATAACTCTGAGGCACTGCATTGAGCCATCTCCTTTATCCTGGGACCGGGTTCGAGGGCAGGGCGGCCGGTGTCGAGAATGGAAAGGAGATGTCGCCCCGCGCGTCCGAATCGGTCGATCCGGCCCTCCGAGGAAGCACCAATGCCACGAGCCGCGCGTTGGGGGTGGGTACGGCTGCTCGCCGCCACCCTGGGGGTATTGCTATGGGGAAGCCTGGTCCGCGGCGACGAGCCCTGCCGGTGCCTGACGCTGGACGACCTGCAGCGCATGTCCCCCTGCCAGCTCCGCGCACTGTTCCTCAACGCTGACGTCGGGACGCCCCTGACCGGCTGCGGCCGCGGCCGGCTGCTGTACCTGACGGACCGGATGCTCCCCCGGGTCAAGGTTCGTCTCGCCAACCTGGTCTGGCGCGGCAAGTACGTTTCTGGGGACGGCTGCTTCGTCAACCGCTGGGTCGCTGGCGTCGAGGCCATCGGGTCGCATTACGTCATCGGCCCGAGTTGGGTGGACGGGCGCCCGGCGGTCATCATGGAGTACCCGCCGGGAACGGCGCTGTTCGGGAACATGCACGACGAGCTGCGCGAGGTCGCGCCGGGGCTTTACCTCGGCCCGGTGTATGAGCGTTTCCCGTGCCCCCGATTCCGCGGCTACGTCGCTCTCCAGGCCGAACCGTGCAAGGGCTGCCGCCGCTAAGAGAGTAAAAGCCCACGGGTGGCGTTCCGTGGGCTTTCCTTCTTTTTTTAGGTTCTCTTGGGACTACCGGACAAAACTCCGTGACAGCTATTCTGTCCGAGCCCGAAGCGTAAGCGAAGGCGGTGGCTGCGTCCACCCCTCACTTACGCTTCGGGCTCGGACGGAAGAAGATTTTGCCCGGTAGTCCTAATTGTTTCTTGACAACTGACCTTTCGCGCGCCATCATAATTCGCGCATCAGGAAAAGAGACCGGCCTGGTTCCTTTTCGTCATTCCCCCGACGCAAGAGGCAACACCAACCGCCAGGATTGGCAAGCTGACACACAAAGAAGCGAAGGCTAGCGCGTGCTTTCCCTCAGTGGTTGGCTCCTTGTCGAGGAACGAAAATGCCCTTCTCGAAACGTGTGGCTGCTGCGCTCACGGTGCTTGCGCTCTTCACCAGCACAAGCCGGGCAGACGTGATCACAGTTCCCCAAAGCGCCCTCATCCCATCCACCGATTACTACACCGACCGGATTGGTGGCGGTCTCGGTTCTGTTGTCGTCATGACGGGTGGTGGAAATGCCCCGGGTATCGGCGACCCGAGCGGTCGAAATGACGACGGGTTTCGCGGCCCGATCTCCCTGGGTTTCACGCTCAACTTCTTCGGAACCAACTACACCTCGTTCTTCGCGAACAACAACGGGAACATCAGCTTCAACAGCGGCATCTCGGCCTACGTCCCGACCGGGCCGATTGGGGCGAGCCAGCCCATCATGTCAATCTTTTTCGGCGACGTGGACACGCGAGGCTCGAAAAGCGGCGTGATGCACCTGCGAACTGACATTCCCAATCAGATCATTGTCACCTGGGACCAGGTCGGGTACTACAGCGCGCACGACGACAAGTTGAACAGCTTTCAGCTGGTGGTGCGCGGTCCGGGGTATGTGATCCCGCCAGGGGAGGGTCCGATCGGTTTCTTTTGGAAAACTACCCCCTGGGAGTTGACGAACACGAGTACAACGGTTGCCGTTGGCTTCGGTGACGGGACCGGCAAAAATGCCGTAATCCTGGCAGGCTCTAACCAGTCTGGCCTGCCCGCCGTCGTCAACAACCACAGCCTCTGGTTCAATGCGAATCTGCAGCCGGTGCAACCTGCCGCTGTCCCCGAGCCGACCTCATTGGTTGTAATGGGGCTCGCTATCAGCACCTTGTTCCTGCGCCGCCGGGGCAAGAGGCGATCGGGAACGGCTTAGCTCGTGTCCGAGATTGGAAGACCCACTGCGAGCCCGGCACACCGTGCGCCGGGCTCGCATTTTTTCGTTCCCGATCCGGCCGCGCCGGGGTACGATAAGAGCAACTGCAAGCCATCCTGCCACCCTGCCGCGCCACCAGCCCGACGGAGACGCACCCGGCCATGCTCAGAATCCCTTGCCTCGGCGCCGCCTGCCTCCTGGTCCTGCCCGCCGCCCCGGCCTTCGCCGAGAAGAAGGTGCCGCCGCCGGGCGCGCCGGTGACCTACGAGGCCCACATCCGCCCGGTTCTCAAGGCGCACTGCTTCGAGTGCCACGGCGAGGGCAAGAAGCTGCGCGGCGGCCTCGACCTGCGGTTGCGGCGGCTCATGGCCGCGGGCGGCGACTCCGGGCCGGCCGTCGTCCCCGGCAAGCCGGGCGAGAGTCCGCTCTACCAGCGGGTGGAGCGCCACGAGATGCCGCCGGGCAAGACCAAGCTCACGAAGGGGGACGTCGCGCTGATCGCCCGCTGGATCGCGGGCGGGGCGAAGACGATCCGCCCCGAGCCGAAGGAGATCGGCGCCGGCCTGTACATCACCGAGGAGGAGCGCGCCTTCTGGGCGTTCCAGCCGATCCGCCGCCCCTCGCTGCCGCCGGTCAAGGCGGCGGCCCGCGTGCGCACCCCCATCGACGCCTTCCTGCTGGAAAAGCTCGAGGCGAAGGGGCTGTCGTTCGCGCCGGAGGCGGACCGGGTGACGCTGATCCGCCGCGCCTCGTTCGACCTGCTCGGCCTGCCGCCGTCGCCGGAGGAGGTCGCCCGCTTCGTCGCCGATCCGCGCCCCGACGCCTACGAGCACCTGCTCGACCGACTGCTGGCGAGCCCGCACCACGGCGAGCGCTGGGGCCGCCACTGGCTCGACGTGGCCGGCTACGCCGACTCCGAGGGCTACACGGCCGACGACCCGGTGCGCCCGTCCGCCTGGCGCTACCGCGACTACGTCATCCGGGCTTTCAACGCCGACATGCCGTTCGATCGCTTCATCACCGAACAACTCGCTGGCGACGAGCTGGTGCGGCCGCCCTACGACCGGGCTCACCCGGCCGATCTGGAAAAGCTGATCGCGACCGGCTTCCTGCGCATGGCGCCTGACGGCACCGCCTCCAAGGAGGTGGACCAGGGGTTGGCCCGCAACCAGGTGGTCATCGATACCTTGCAGATCGTCTCGACCGCCCTGCTCGGCGTGACGGTGCAGTGCGCCCAGTGCCACAACCATCGCTACGACCCAATTCCGCAGATCGACTACTACCGGCTGCGGGCGGTCTTCGAGCCGGCCCTCGACTGGAAGAACTGGCGCGTCCCCGCGGCCCGCGCGGTCGCGCTGCTCGGCGAGGCCGACCGCAAGAGGGCGGCCCAGATCGAGGCCGAGGCGGCGCAGATCGACCGGGAGCGCCTGCAAAAGCAGGCGGAGTACATCGAGCACACTTACCAGAAGGAACTCGCGAAGCTGCCCGCGGACATTCGCGAGTCGGTCCGCCTCGCCCACGACGCCCCGCTGGCGAAGCGCACCGCCGCCCAGCAGAAACTGCTCCGCGAGCACCCGAGCGTGAACGTCACCGCCGGGTCGCTCTACCTGTACGACTCGAAGGCGGCAGCCGATCTGAAGACGTACCTGGCCCGGGCGGCGAAGCTGCGCGCGACCCGGCCGGTGCCGCAAACGATCCGCGCCCTGACGGAGATCCCGGGCAAGGTGCCGACGACGTATCTGTTCAACCGGGGCGAGTACGAGGATCCGAAGGAGGCGGTCGCGCCGGCCGGCCTGACCATCCTCGAACCGCTCGGGCTGGGCGCCATCCCGGCCAGGAACCCGTCGCTGCCGACGACCGGCCGACGGCTGGCGTTTGCGCGCGAGCTGACGTCGGGCAAGCACCCGCTGACGGCGCGCGTGCTGGTCAACCGCATCTGGCTGCACCACTTCGGCCGTGGCCTCGTCAGCACGCCGGGCGACTTCGGCCAGCTGGGCGAGCGGCCCAGCCACCCCGAACTGCTCGACTGGTTGGCGAGCGATTTCATGAAAGGTGGCTGGCGCCTCAAGCGTCTACACAGGCTGATCATGACCTCGACAGCGTACCGGCAGACGTCACAGCGCACGCCGGCGCTGCAGGAAATCGACCCGGACAACCGGCTGGTGGGACGAATGGCGGTGCGGCGGCTGGAGGCGGAGGCGATCCGCGATGCAATGCTGGCGGTCGGCGGGCGGCTGAACGTCAAGGCGTTCGGGCCGCCGGTGCCCGTGACGCAGGACGAGTTCGGGCAGGTGGTGCTCGGCGTGGACACGCGCGACGGGGCCGGACGGTTCACCGGGAAGACGGTGTCGCTGAACGGCGAGGAGTTCCGCCGGAGCGTCTACGTCCAGGTGCGCCGGAGTCGGCCGCTGTCGGTGCTGGAGACGTTCGACGCGCCGGCAATGAGCCCGAGCTGCGAGATCCGCAACTTCTCGACCGCGACGCCGCAGGCGCTGCTGCTGATGAACAGCAAGCAGGTGCAGGAGATGGCAGGCCACCTCGCCGAGCGCGTCCGCCGCGAAGCCGGCGCCGACCCGCGGACGCAGATCGTGCGGGCGTGGCGGCTGGCCTTCGGCGCTGCGCCGAGCGACAAGGAGGCGGATGAGGCCGTGGCGTTCCTGGCGGCGCAGGCGGACACGTTCCGGCAGCGGAAGGGCACGCCGGGCCAGCCCGAGGCGCGGGCGCAGGCGCTGACGAACTTCTGCCAGGCGCTGCTGAGCGCGAATCGGTTCCTGTATGTCGATTGAGGCGGAGGAATTCCCTTGGCAATGCCAGCCTTCAACGAGGAAGGAGACCTTCCGCCAGGGGTGCATTGTGCGACTCTCGCGGAAGTTCTGGCTCGTTTTGGCCAGGGATCGGTCCAGCGTTGTGCGGTCGCTGCTCGGTTGAGCCGCGTCTATCAACTCGCGGCTGCCACCGGGCGCCTGGCTCGCTTCGTCGTGTTCGGGTCGTTCGTCACTACCAAGGCCGAACCGAACGACGTGGACGTTGTACTGCTGATGGAGGACACCTTCGACCTTGCGGCCGTGACAGGCGAGGCGGCCCTGGTATTTCAGCACATGGAAGCAGACGCACACTTCGGAGCGAGTGTGTTCTGGACGTCCCGATCAGGGGCGCTCGGGGGTGAGCAGGCGATGGTAGAATACTGGCAGATCCGCCGAAAGGGCGGCCGGCGCGGCATTGTGGAGATCATTCCGGAGGGACCATGATCGAGCATGATCAACAGCTGCAAACAACGCTGGAACGCATCGCCTGGTTTCAGAGTCAGGCGGTTCAGTTGCGCAGGACGGAGACGAACCCGGTGAATTATCGTGCTGCTGTCTCCGGCTTTCTGGCTGAAATCGACCGCATGCAACTCGACGTCCGGGAGTATCTCAGCTTCCTTCCGGCGGAGAAGGTGGAGGCGGCTTGAAAGGCGACGGCGTTCCTGGCGGCGCAGGCGGACACGTTCCAGCAGCGGAAGGGCACGCCGGGTCAGCCCGGGGCGCAGGCGCTGACGAACTTCTGCCAGGCGCTGCTGAGCGCGAATCGGTTCCTGTATGTCGATTGAGGCAGTGCCAGCCCCCCGTTCTTTACCCCGAAGGGGTTGGGCCTCCGGGGCACATGGTCGTAACCCGGGGTGCGCTGGCGCGACCCTGGGCTCCGCCAGGCAACTCCTTCGGGGTAAAAATGCTGGTGATGCCGCATCACCAGGCCATTCGGCCTGGCCCAGTAGGTCGGGGAGAGGTGGGCATCAAGGGCATTTCGGCTGGCGAACGTCCGCTCCATCTGCTACCCTCAACTGCGTGAAGTCCCCACCTGAGATGACCATACCATGCGCGAACACCCCACCGACCTCTCGACCCGCCGCCACTTCCTCGCCACCAGCGCCATGGGGTTGGGCGGCGTGGCCCTCGCATGGCTGCTGAACGAGGACAAACTCCTCGCCAACCCGACGCGGCCCGAGGCACAGCCGCGCCATCACGATCTGACGCCGAAGCCGCCACACTTCCGGGCACGAGCGCGGGCGATGATCTCCCTCTTCATGCAGGGCGGGCCGAGCCACCTCGACCTGCTCGACCCCAAGCCGGTCATGAAGCGCTATGACGGTCGGCCGTTCCCCGGCACCATCCGCTACGACAACGCCGCCCAGGCCAGCTCGAAGGTTCTCGCCAGCCCGTGGCGCTTCCGCAAGCACGGCCAGTGTGGCACCGAGGTGTCCGAACTGCTCCCCCACCTGGCGGAGGTCGTGGACGACATCACCGTCGTCCGGTCGATGCGCACCGGCGTCAACAACCACGTTCAGTCGATCAACGCCCTCAACACCGGCCGCATCCTGGCGGGCCGCCCGGTCCTCGGCAGCTGGCTCACCTACGGCCTGGGATCGGAGAGCCAGAGTCTGCCGGCCTACGTCGTCCTGACCGACCCGGCCAGCCTGCCGGTCGCCGGCGTCGGTAACTGGACGAACGGCTGGCTGCCGTCGCTCTTCCAGGGCACGGCGGTCCGCCCGCGCGAGCCGCGCATCCTCAACCTCGACCCGCCGCCGCACCTGCGCGGCGGCGCCCAGGAGCGCTACCTCGACTACCTCGGACGCCTCAACCGCACCCACCTGGAACGCCACCCCGGCGAGCTGGATCTGGAGGCGCGCATCGCCGGCTACGAACTGGCCGCGCGCATGCAGACCGCCGCGCGGGAGGCGCTGGACGTGTCGAGCGAAACGCCGGCGGTCCGGCGCCTGTACGGGCTCGATGACCCGGTGACGGCGGATTACGGCACCCGCTGCCTGATCGCGCGGCGCCTGGTCGAGCGCGGCGTGCGCTTCGTTCAGGTGTTCACGCGCAACCAGTTCTGGGACCACCACGGCCGCATCCGCACCGCCCTCCCGGCCTCCTGCCGCATGACCGACAGGCCAGCCGCCGCGCTGGTGAAGGATCTCAAGGATCGCGGGCTGCTCGACTCGACCATCGTTCACTGGAGCGGCGAGATGGGCCGGCTGCCGGTGATCCAGAACGACACCGGGCCGGACCGCGTCGGTCGCGACCACAACACGCACGGGTTCAGCGCCTGGCTGGCCGGCGGCGGCTTCCGGCGCGGGTACGTCCACGGCGCCACCGACGACTTCGGCCACGAGGCGGCGGTCGATGTGGTCAACCACTACGACTACCAGGCGACGGTACTCCACCTGTTCGGCCTCGACCACCAGCGCCTCACCTACACCCGCAACGGCCAGCAGGTGACGCTGACCGACAACCAGCCCGCCCGCGTGGTGCGCGCGTTGCTCGAAGATGGGGCCGGCGCCCCGACGGCGTAAGGGCTCCGAGCGCCTTCCGGCGCCGTCGTTCCCGGACGACACATTTCAGCGGCAGGGGTTTCGTGCGTATGATGGAGGCAGGAGAGGCGAGACAAGCGACTCCTGCCGCCTGGTACGACCGATGCCGAATCCCACCGAGCAGACCTTTGCCGTCACCGGCCCGCTGGCCGACCAGACCCTTGCGGCCGCCCTGCGCCAGTGGCTCCCCGAGCAAAGCTGGTCGCAGGTGCGGCGCCTGATTGCCGCCCGCCGCGTGCGCCTCAACGGCGAGCTGATCCTCGACCCGGCCCGGCGCGTCCACGCGGGCGACACGGTCGCGTTGCTCGGCGAATCGGCGCCGCCGCCACGCCACGTTGAGGCTGTCGTCATCTGCCACCTGGACGAGCATGTTGTGGTCGTGGAGAAGCCGGCCGGCATCCCGACGGTGCGTCATCCGTCCGAACGCGACTGGAAGCAGCATCGGCGTGCGCTGGCGCCGACCCTGGATGATCTGACGCAGCAGCAGATCGTCGCGCGCGAGGGGCGGCCGCGCAAGGGGCCGCCGCCGCGGCTGCGCATCGTCCACCGCATCGACAAGGAGACGAGCGGCCTGGTCGTCTTTGCCCGCACGACCGCCGCCGAAAGCGGGCTGGGCAAACAGTTCCAGGCACACACCGTCACCCGCCGCTATCTCACCGTCGTCCCCGGCTTCGTGCTGCCGCAGCGCATCGCGTCGCGGCTGATGCGCGACCGCGGCGACGGTCGGCGCGGCAGTACGACGGGGGCGGAGCAGGGCAAGGAGGCGGTCACGCACGTCGGGGTGATCGAGCGGTTGCCCGGCTATACCCTGCTGGAGTGCCGGTTGGAAACCGGCCGGACGCACCAGATCCGCATCCACCTCGCGGAACTGGGCCATCCGGTCTGCGGCGACAGGGTGTACCGCGGGAAACTCGGCCTGTCGCCGATCGAGGACGAGAGCGGCGCCCCGCGGCTGGCGCTGCACGCGGCCGAGCTGGGCTTCGTCCACCCAGCGACGGGGGCGAAGATGGGCTGGGCGATGCCGCTGCCGGACGACCTGCAGGAGTTCCTGGCCAGGCTGCGGAGCGGGGCAGGGCGGGGGCGGTGGGGGGCGGGACATGCCGATTGAGATCAAGTGGACAGACACCGACCCGGCGACGGGGGAGCGGCGCTTTCTGTGCGCCGACCGCTTCGCGAAGGAGTGGCGGTTCCGCTGGAAGCTGCAGCGCCGCGGCGAGTGGACACGCGGCCTGGCGCCGACGCTGGAGATGTGGGAACACGTTCTGGACAGCCTGAAGCGCCGCTACCGTCGCCGTCAGGGGGTCAGCGACGAGGACGTGGTGGAGGTCGAGCGGCTCCTCAAGGATCTGCGCCGCAAGCAGGAGGAGCGCGACCGGGAGTGAGGCCGGTTGGCAACCGGCGCCGCGTGCGCCAGGGTTGTGCAGGTTCCTGGCAAGCCCACGGGTGGCGTTCCGTGGCCGAAGCGCTGGGGATCTGGCCCACGGGACGCTACCCGTGAGCTTGCCGGACAATCCTTGCTTCCTTGCAACCGCCGCGGGGGGCGGATAAGATCGCATCACGACCGCCCGTCCGCGACCTGTCCGCCCTTCGAGGAGAGGCCCCATGCGCCTGGCCTGGATTGTAGCGCTCGTCGGCGCTGCCCTGACCCCCGCCCCGACCCTGGCCCAGTCGCGGCCCGGGCCGAACGTTCTCCTGATCATCGCCGACGATCATGCCTCCCACGTCTGCGGCGCGTACGGCAACAAGCTCGTCCGCACCCCAAACCTCGATCGGCTGGCGCGCCAGGGCATGCGCTTCGACCGGGCGTTCTGCAACTCGCCCGTCTGCACCGCGTCGCGCCAGTCATTCCTCACCGGCCGTTACCCGCGAACGATCGGCGTCACGCAGCTCCGCACACCGCTCCCGGACAGCGAGGTCACTCTCGCCGAGATGCTCGGACGGGCCGGATACGTCACCGCCGCCATCGGCAAGATGCATTTCAACAGCAACCTCACCCACGGCTTCGACGTCCGTCTCGACGTGCCCGACTGGCGGCAGTGGCTGAAGAAGAAGGGGGCGAAGGCGGTGCCGAAGGACGTCGCCGTGCTGCCCGTGTGGCGGCCGTTCAAGGATCCGGCGCGGGTCTGGCTCAACGGCTCGACCCTGCCCCTCGCCGCCGACGCGGACATGGCCGGCACCTACTTCGCGCGCCAGGCGGTGAAGTATCTGGAGGAGGGCCGCAAGCGGCCGTTCTTCCTCGTCGTCAGCTTCACCGAGCCGCACTCGCCGTTCCACTTCCCGATCGAGTTTCGCGGCCGCCACAACCCGGAGGCTTTCCCGGTGCCGAAGGTCGGTCCGGAGGACGCCTGGCAGGTGCCGGCGATTTTCCGCAACCTGACCGACCGGGAGAAGCAGGGGATCGCGGCGGCGTATTACACCTCCGTCGAGTTCATGGACCGCAACGTCGGCGCCGTCCTCGACGCCGTGCGGCGGCTCGGGCTGGAGGAGGACACGCTGATCATTTACATCGGCGACCACGGTTACCTGCTCGGCCACCACGGCCGGTTCGAGAAGCACTGCCTGTTCAACGAGGCGGTCCTGGCGCCGCTGCTCGTTCGCGTTCCGGGGCGCCACTCCTCCGTCCCGCCGCGCGGGCGCAGCACCGAGGCGATGGTCGAGTTCATCGACCTCGTACCGACCGTGCTGGGGTACTGCAAGCAGCCGGTGCCGAAAACGGTGCAGGGGCTGAGCCTCAAGCCGCTGCTGGACGGCGCGGCGGTCCGGCACCGCGACGAGGTGTTTGTGGAGTACGCCGAGAACGAGGAGGCGCTGGTGCGGACGGACCGCTGGCACTTCATCTACGGCACCGGCAAGCGTGAACGCCAGGACGGCTACGCGACCGGCCTCCCGTTGCCCGGGCGCACGGTGCTGCTGTACGATGTCGAGAAGGATCCGGGCCAGACGACGAACCTGGCCAGGCGGCCCGAATACGCCGAGGTGGTCGCCGAGCTGACGCGCCGCCTCGCCGACCACCTGCGCCGCACCGCCCGGCAGCCGGAACTGATCCCGCACGGCGACGTCCACGCGGTCCTGGCGCACTGCCTGCAGCCGCGCGACGTTCAGCCGCCGGTCAAGGGCAAGAAGAAACAGTAACGCCGAGCGACAGCGTTATCTCCCCCCTCTCCCCCGAGGGGAGAGGGGGCGAAGAAGGTGCGCCGGTCGCCAGGCACCACCAAGCGAGAGCCCTCATGCCCAGCTGGGTCCGCCGCACGTTCGGCTGGTCGAACAGCCGTGAATCCTGGGAGGAGCGCTTCGGGGCGCTCGTCCTGATCGCCGGCGCCGCGCTGGCCATCGCCTTTCATAACCGCATGTCGGTCGAGGGCGCGCTGGTCGTCTGGGGCCTGATCGGCGTGACGTCGCTCGTCCTGCTCCGGCGCGGCTGGCTCAGGCTGTTTGGCCCGGTTCTGTTCTACGACATGATCCGGCTCGCCCGGCAGGGTAAGCAGGTGTGGTTCCGCGGTGTCTATGCGCTGCTGCTGCTATTCCTGCTGTTCGTCTGCTTCCTCGGCAGCCGCCATACCGGGATGAGCCAGGCGCAGGCCGAGTCATACCTGGCGCGCACCTTCTTCGAGTGGTTCATCTCCAGCCAGTTCGTCGTCGTCCTGCTGCTGACGCCCGCGTATGTCGGCGGCGCGATCGCGGAGGAGAAGGACCGGCGGACGCTGGAGTTCCTGCTCGCCACCGACCTGCGCAGCCGCGAGATCGTCCTGAGCAAGTTCGTTGCCCGCCTCGCCAACCTGACCATCTTCCTGCTGGCCGGCCTGCCGCTGATCAGCATGATTCAGTTCCTCGGCGGGGTCGATCCGCTGCTGGTCCAGGCCGGGTTCGGCGCCACCGCGCTGACGGTGGTCGGCCTGGGTGGGCTAAGTATCCTCACCTCGACCTACTTCAAGAAGCCGCGCGACGCGATCGCCGTGACGTACCTGTTCATCGTTGCGTACCTGACGATTTCGTTCCTCGCATACTCCGCCCAGGTCGTCCGACTGTCGGTCCTGAGTGCGCCCGTGTGGTTCGGCAGCAACCCGCCGACGTTGAACGACCTGCTCGGCGCCTTCAACGCGGGCAACATCTTCGTGTATCTGCCGGAGGTGCAGCGGGCGGGGGTGGCCGGGCGACTGGAGCACGAGATCCCCGGGCTGCTCGCCAAGTACGCCCTGTTCCACATCCCGGTCGCCCTGGTCTGCACGGCCTGGGCGGTCCTGCGCATGCGCACCGTGGCGCTGCGGCAAATGATCGACCGCGGAGCGAGCAAGGCCGCGCGGCGCGTCAGCAAGAAGCCGCCGGTCGGCAAGCGGCCGATGCTCTGGAAGGAGGTGTTCGCCGAGGGTGGCATCCGGATGAACTGGATGACCTGGGTCGTGGTGGCCATCCTCCTGGCCGCCACCTTTGTCCCGGTGGTACTGCTCCTCGTCGATCACCTGGCCCAGCCGTACCAGCTGCGGCACGACTGGCGGACCCTGGCCGGGAAGGTCAATATCTTCGTGCGCCTGGCCGGGACGGTGGTCGGGTCGCTGACGCTGCTGGCGGTCGGGGTGCGGGCGGCGTCGAGTTACAGCGGGGAGCGCGAACGGCAGACGCTGGACAGCCTGCTGATCACTCCGCTCGACAGCACCCCGATGCTGGTCGGGAAGTGGCTGGGCGCCATCTTCAGTGTGCGCCTGGCGTGGCTCTGGCTTGGGCTGATCTGGGGCATCGGGATCGCGTTCGGCGGCCTGAGCCCGTGGGCTCTGCCGCTCATCGCCGTGACGTGGCTCGTGTTTGCCGCGTTCATGGCGACGCTGGGGCTGTGGTTCTCGATCCTGAGCCGCAGTTCGCTGCGAGCGACGCTGTGGACGCTCCTCACGGTTGCGGGGGTCGGCCTCGGCCACTGGTTGCCGTGGATGTGCTGCATCGTTATCCCTGGACTGGCGGGCAATATCGACTACCTGGCGAAGGTGCAGGGAGGATTGACGCCGCCGGTGGCGCTGTTCTCGGTCGCGTTCTACGGCGGGGAGTTCAGCGCGCCGGACCGCCAGACGTGGATCGAGATGATCGGCTTCTCGCTGTTCGGGATCTTCGCGTGGGCGGTGGCGACGGTGCTGCTGTGGTCGGGGCTGACGCTGCGCTTCCGGTCGATCACGCTGCGCGAGGAGTTCACGCGGCCCGAGCGCGGCTGGGTGGCGCGCCGCGTGCGCCCGGCGCGCCTCGACCCCGCGGCGGAACCGCACTCCCGCCCGCTGGTGCCGCCCACCGCGCTGCCCGTGTCCCCCGAACCGCGCTCCGCGGCCCCTCCGCCGCAGCCGCCCACGCGCATCGTGGGGGCGAAGCTAATCGACGAAACGTGGGAAGTGCCGCGCCCGAGCCAGCCGGGCGAGCAGGAGCCCGGATCATGATGAGTAACAGGATGGAAGGATTCCCTCCAGGGTCCGCGGGCTGCGTCCCGTGGGCGTGGTGCTGAGAGCCTTGCCCACGGGCTGCGTCCCGTGGGTTTTGTTGTTTCTGTCCCCCTCATTCGATCATGACCAGGCCCCACCTGCTCTTTGTCACGGGCAAGCTGGCCGAGCCAGCCCTGCGGCGGCAGGTGGCCGACCTGGCCGGACGCGCCGGGTTCGATTTCAGCATCGCGGTCCTGCCGATCACCGTCGTCGCCCTCGCCACGACGCCGTGGGTCGCCCGCCACCTCACCGTCCCTGCCGGTATCGACCGCGTTATCCTCCCGGGGCTGTGCAACGGCGAGCTGGAGCCGGTCATCGACCGCGCGGGTGTGGCTGTCGAGCGTGGGCCGAAGGATCTGCGCGACCTGCCCGAGTTCTTCGGTGCCTCCGGCAATCGGCCGGAGGACTACGGCACCCACACCATCGCCATCCTCGCCGAGATCAACCACGCCCCGCGCCTGCCTCTCGACGAGGTGCTCGCCCAGGCCCGGCGGGCGCGCGCCTCGGGCGCCGACCTGATCGACCTGGGCTGCGACCCCGGCACGACCTGGGAAGGCGTCGCCGACGCGGTGCGCGCCCTGCGTGCCGAGGGGCTGCGCGTTTCCATCGACACCTTCGACGCGCGGGAGGTCGGGGCGGCGACCGCCGCGGGCGCGGAACTGGTGCTGAGCGTCAACAGCAGCAATCGCGACGCCGCGAAGGACTGGGGTTGTGAGGTGGTCGCGGTCCCCGACGTGCCGGCCACGCTGGAAGGTCTCGACCGGACCGTCGAGATCCTGACCGGAGCGGGGGTGCCGTTCCGCATTGATCCGATCGTGGAACCGATCGGCTTCGGGTTCGCGGCCTCGCTGGGGCGCTACCTGGAGGTGCGTCGCCGCTACCCCGCGGCCGAGATGCTGATGGGCGTCGGCAACCTGACCGAGCTGACCGACGTGGACTCAGCGGGGGTGAACGTGACGCTGCTCGGCTTCTGCCAGGAGGTCGGCATCCGCAGCGTGCTGACCACGGAAGTGATCAACTGGTGCCGCAGTTGCGTGCGCGAGCTGGACCTGGCGCGCCGCCTCGTCCACCACGCCTGGAAGCACCGCGTCCTGCCGAAGCGGCTGGAACCGGAGCTGGTCATGCTGCGCGACCCGAAGCTGAAGGAACACGGCGAGGCGGCGCTGCGCGAACTGGCGGCGCGCGTCAAGGACCGCAACTTCCGGCTGTTCGCCGAACGCGGTCTGCTGCACATTTTCAACGGTTCGCTGTTCCTCCAGGGGACCGACCCGTTCGTCCTCTTCCGGGAGATGCTGACGCGCGAGGCGATCGACCCGGCGCATGCCTTTTACCTGGGCTACGAGATGGCGAAGGCGGTTACGGCGCTGACGCTGAGCAAGAACTACGTGCAGGACCAGGCGCTGCGCTGGGGCTTCCTGACGGTCCCGGAGGAAACCCACCAGGGACCGGCGAACCCGTCGCCGGCATCCTGACGTTTCCTTCCTCCGGGTGTGCGGGCCGGCCAGCGTTTCCCGACAACTCCTCCGCGGGCGGAAGGATTCTGAGGCCCGGCTTCAGGAGGAAGGGAAGTCGCTTCGTTCGAGGCGGTCCAGTTCGGCCAACTCCTCGGCGGTCGCCTGCTGCCGCCGCGCCTTGCGGCTCAGTTCCGCGAGTCGCGCGGCGCGCTGCTCGGCCTGGGTGGCGCGCTGCTCGGCCTGGGTGGTGCGCTGCTCGGCCTGGATGGCGCGCTGCTCGGCCTGGATGGCGCGCTGCTCGGCCGCGACCCACTGAGCGTCCAGTTCCTCGAACGTGAGGAAGCGGCGCCCGTCCGACCAGAAGACCTGCAACTCCGGTCCGGAGGTGTCGAAGCGAATGCCCAGGCGCGGGCTGACGAACCCTGCCACCGGCCGAACACGGCGCAGCGTTTCCCCGCGCCGGACGAACACGGTCAGCCGGTTGTCGTCCGGATCGTACAGGTAGTACTCTTCCACGCCGTACTCGTCATAGAAGGTGAGCTTGTCGATCATCTCCTGCACTGTGTTCCCGGGGGAGAGAACCTCGATGACGACGGTCAGCGGGATGTTGCCCTCTTCCCACTGCTTGTAGGAATCGCGGTCTCCCTTCGGCCTGCCGAAGACAACGTACACGTCCGGCGCCACACGCAGGTCCGGGCGACCCTCCTCGGGATACCAGAACTGATTGCTGCCCACGAAGATATCTGCTGCCGTGCGGAACTGGGCGGCGAGGTTCCCGTACAGTACGAAGATCCACCGCAACTGCCTGGTGTTGTCCGCCATCGGCAGGCCATCGCTCTCCGGATAAACGATCGGACGTGCGGGCGTCGGGGTTGGGG
>JADLBT010000351.1 GCA_020847555.1 Gemmataceae bacterium | reverse complement strand
CCTGGAAGCGGCGGCGCGCTTCTGCACGACCGTGTTCGGACTGCAGGTGGTCGCGCGGCAGGAAGGCCGCCACGTCTTCTTCCGGTGCGTACGCGGTGGCCCGCTTGCACTTCGGGCCTGGACAGGCTTTCAAGGGAGTTGGGATCGAGACGTCTCGGCGAGAGGTTCGGCGGACGTCGGGGCCGCGGTGGTTGTGAGCGGGAAGTGGATCCGGAACGTGGTGCCGTGGTGCGGCTCGGACTCGATCTCCAGGGCTGCCCCGTGGTGCTCGAGGATCACCACCACGAACGACAGCCCCAGCCCCATCCCGGCGCTGAGCCCGGCGAACAGGGCGTTGTCGCGCTTCGTCGAGAAGTGGGTTTCGGTGCAGCGCCGACGAACCTCCGCCGTCATGCCGATGCCGTTGTCGCTCACCTCCAGCAGAGCCCGGTCGCCGGCGCGCCGGACCCGCAGCACGACTTCCCCCTGCCACCCGGCCGCCGCGATCAGCGCCTGCCGCCGCTCGGCGTCCGCCCGGGTGTCGCGCGGCCCAACCTGCCGGGCCTGGTCACGCAGGTGGTTGCGCATCTCGAACGTCGCGTCGCGGGCATTGAACAGCAGGTTCTCCAGCGCCTGCTGCAGGTGCGACCGATCACCGGAGATCCACAGCGGCTCGTCCGCCGCGTCCACCCGCAGGGCGAACTTCCACTTCTCGCGCCCCAGGTCGGCCCACGTCCGCTGGACGTCGCGGACCAGGTCGTTCAGGTCCAGGCGCTCCGGCTCCGATTGGCTCGGGTCGCGCCGGACCGTCAGCAGGATCTGCTGCAGGCGCTCCGTCACCGTCCCCAGAGTGTGCCGGACCTCGTGGAGCATCTGCTCCTGCTCGCCGGACAGGCCATCCCGCTCCAGACACCGGCCGAGCAGGTCGTTCGGCCGAACCAGCAGGTTCTTGATATTGTGGGCATACGAGCCAGCCATGATGCCGATGTTAGCGAACAGTTGCGACTTCAACTCCAGGGCGGTCCGCTCGGCCTCCTCCCGGCGGCGCTCGGCCTCCTGACGGCGCAACTCCTCCTCCAGCCGCTTGCGCTCCGCCTCGGTGACCTGCTGCCGCGCCAGGACGCGCTGCCGCTCGCGCTCCCCCTCGCGCCGCTGAGCGAGGTAAATCCACAGCAGGGCAGCGGCCGTCAGGATGACCGCCAGCCCGCTCAGGCGCAGCCAGCGAGTGACCGCCTCGCGCTCGTTGTACTGCTGCCGGGCGTAGACCCGCAACTGGTACTGGACGTCGGCCCACGCTCCCGGCCCGAGCGGCACCCCGGTCAACTCCTTGTACTGGCCCGGCTGGCGCGCCCGCTTGGAGTCCCAGTCGATCGGGCCTAGCCCCAGGCCGTCGTCGAACCGGACCTCCAGCCGGTAGATGACCGGGAACAGCGGCAGCCGGTCGCGGTACATCTTGGTCGGCGGGTCGCCGAGAGAGTTGAGGTGAACCTCGATTTCCTGGCGCTTCTCGGCCAGCTCGCGCTCGACGTCGCGGAACTCGTCGCGTGGCCCGCCGGCCTCGATCCGTTGCTTGAGCTGGCCGTGGCGCCGGTGCAGCTGCCGGTACTCGGCGACCAGGTGGGGCAGCGTCTGGTAGACCTTGGCCTCCAGCAGCCATTCCTTCAACGCCTCCTGATCGTACTTCTCCTCGCCACCGAGCCACCAGGCGACCGGCTCGCGCAGCGTGACCACGGCCAGGCCGACCACCAGGATCGGCACCAGCAGCGGCCGGAAGAAGCGCCAGAAGTGTCGGAAGCGGTGCATGTCTGACCGGCCCGGGAAAAGTCGTTTTTGACCCGCTCGCCTGGAACGGCTCGCCTGGCCCATGCGCCACCTGTGGGCTTTCCCAGAAACAACCTAATCGCCGGGGGGATGAGCGCTCGCGGCGTCATAGTTGACATACAGCGGCGGCCCAGCCTGGAGCCAGCCGTTTCCGGCTGCCCCCACCGGCTGCCTTCGCCAGACCGTGATCGTCGCCTCTGCCCACGACTCCTCCGGCGGGGCGTCCGGCCTGAGCCAGACGACGTGCTCGCCGGTGCTCGGGTTGCGATCGCCGTCCGCGCCGAACAGCGGGCGCGGGGAGCCATCGCTCGGCGCCCCGGGGAACCCGGGGATTACCACTCGCCCCTTCCACCACTGTGCCCCGGCGAGCCGGGCGCGCAGCTCCTCCACGTCGGCCAGAAGCGGCCCGTCGCGGTACGCCGCCTGCACCAGCGCCTCCAGTACGTCGCGGTGCAGCAGCAGGTCGTCCGTGGCGGTACACATGCGCGTGACGGCGCCGCCCTTGCCGGCGAGGAAACCGGCCGTCGCCGAAACGGGGTTGCGATGGGCGAACAGAACCAGCGGCACCGGCATGTCATGGATGTTCCAGATCACGTTGCGGTCGCGGTAGATGCTGTTGAAGCTGATCGAGTCGCCGGTAACGACCACCAGCCGGCGCGTCCGCAGCGGATCGCGGCGCACCAGGGCACGCAGGAAACGCTGGGCTCGCTGCGCCGCCGTCGGCAGGACGAGCAGCTGGCGGTCGGCCTGGGAGAAGTTGATCTGGTTCATGAGGATGGCGACCGCGAGCACCTCGCGCGGGTTGGGGCGGTAGTAGTCGCCGGTGCTGTAGGCGATCCAGTTCTCGTGGACGTAGGAATGCGGGAACACGTCGGGCATGACCCGGCCGAACCGGGCCGCCAGGTCGAGCGAGTAACTGTCGTCGCGCCACGCCAGCCAGTGCAGCGCGTGGCGCCGCGGCGTCTCGACAGCCGCGAGCAAGGTGAGCGAGGCCAGGGCGTCGCCCGTCAGCGCCGCCCCGGCGCGAGCCGCCGCGTGCTGCTGGCCGTGCGGCCAGATCGCCGGGTGGGCGCTCACGAACTCCAGGACAACCCGGGCCATGTGCTTGTTCGTGAACGAGAACCGGAAGCTGCGCCCGTCGTAAAGATCGATCAGTTTCGGCAGTTTCTCGTCGGTGTGGTCCCGGTTGGTCGAGCTACCCGGGTTGTAGCGATCGGCGGTGGCGGTGGTGAGCAGGTACACCGGGTCGGCCCCCTGCCACTGGCCGCGGTGGACCTTCAGGGCCTGCGCCTGGATGAGGGCCCGGTCGCTGATGTCGCCGCCGATGATCGCCAGCGGGGGCGGCCGGCGCGCGGCGAGCTTCTCGATCCAGCGGCCGGCGCTGTTCTCGCTCGTCAGCTTGTACCAGCGGATCCACAGCTTCGGCCGGTCCGCCCCGCCGAGAGACAGCGCCAGCTCGGCGACGTCGGCCGTCAGCTCGACGAACGCCTTGTCCTTGCAGACGTGCAGGGACGGTGCGCCGGGGTACACCTTCGGCCAGTCGCGGCGCAGTGCGTCGGCGGCGGAGACGAGGCGCTCCCACGTATCGCTGGCGGTGGCCGGGACGAGGAACGCGACCTCCTGATCGCCCGGCGGCACGTCGCGCACCTGGGCCGCACCGGGCGCCCCCACCAGGTCGAACCCGCGCAGGGTCAGGTACAGGGCGCCCGCCAGCGTCCCGGCGAGCAGCAGGTAGAGCAGCAGGTGGACTCTTCGGCGTTCGGCAGTCATCGGACACCCCCCAGGGCCGCGCAAGCTACTGGTTATGATAACGCCTGGGTAACCAGCCGCGAGCGCCAGCGCGCGGATGCGGTTGTCCTGCGCCTTTCTCCCCCTCTCCCCTTGTGGGAGAGGGGGCCGGGGGGGGGGGGGGGGGGGGGGGGGGGGGGGGGGGGGG
>JADLBT010000350.1 GCA_020847555.1 Gemmataceae bacterium | reverse complement strand
CATCGGGGGGAGATGCCAGCACCGTCGGACCGGGTGCGATCAACAGCACCGCCGGCAGGACCGCCCGGAGCGTGCGTCTCCCCCAGAACTCCATGTGCCCGCCCTTCCTGAACTGCCGTGACGCGAAAACCTCTCCCCACGTCTCACCGAAGGGCCGCCGGCGCCGGGGCCGGCTCGGCGAGCACCTCCGTACCCGCATCCACCCCGCCGGCGCCGAAGCGCTTCATGAAGCGCTCCATTGTCGCCATCTTGAGCTTGATGTCCTCCATGTGCTGCTCCATCCGGCGCAGCTGCACCGCCGACTCCGTCAGCCGCGCGTTGCCGGTCGCCAGTTCGCCGCGGATGAACTCCAGATGCTGGTTACCGCGGTCGAGGCGCTCGGTGAACTGCCGCACGCAGCCAACCGGGGCAATCAGCAAGACCAGTAGCGGAACAATTCGCGTCATGGCAACCTCCTCCGACTGTATCGGCTGCACCGGAGAGGGCGCTTGAAGCGATTTCGCGGGGCCGCTCGCCAGCCGGCGCGGCGGTCGCTAAGACTACCGGCGAGACGTCGTTCCCACCTCTGTATCGCGAGGCCGTCCCCATGTGGAAGCTCTGCCCCCTGCTCGCCCTGGCGCTGGGCCTGACGCTGCTGTTCGCCGCTCGCGTTCCCGCCGACCGGCCGCCCGGCGTGCGCCTCACCCCGGCTCCGTATCAATCGGGCCGGTCGGTCGTCATGGCGCCGAACGCGATCGTCGCGACCAGCCACCCACTCGCCGCCCAGGTCGGCCTCGACATCCTCCGCAAGGGGGGCAACGCCATCGACGCGGCCATCGCCGTCAACGCGACGCTCGGCGTCGTCGAGCCGATGTCGTGCGGGATCGGCGGCGATCTGTTCGCGCTCGTCTGGGACAGCAAGACGCAGAAGCTCTACGGCCTCAACGCCTGCGGCCGCTCGCCCTACAAGATCTCGTGCGAGTACTTCGCCCAGAAGAAGCTGAAGGAGATCCCCGAGGCGGGGCCGCTGCCGTGGTCGGTGCCCGGCTGCGTGGACGGGTGGGAGGAGCTGCGCAAGCGCTTCGGTACGCTGCCGCTGGAGACGCTGCTGCGGCCGAGCATCGACTACGCCGAGGGCGGGTTCCCGGTCAGCGAGGTGATCGCCGAGAGGTGGCGCGAGGCCGAGCCGAAGCTGAAGCCCTACCCGGACTCGGTCCACGCCTTCCTGCCCGGCGGCAGGGCGCCGCGCGCCGGCGAGGTGTTCAGGAACCCGGACCTGGCGCGCAGCTACCGCGCGATTGCCAGGGGCGGGCGCGACGCCTTCTATCGCGGGCGCATCGCCGAGGAGATCGTCGCCTTCTCCGAGAAGAACGGCGGGCTGTTCGCGCTGAAGGACTTCGCCGACCACACCTCGACGTGGGTGGACCCGGCCAGCACGACCTATCGCGGCTACGAGGTGTGGGAGCTGCCGCCGCCGGGGCAGGGCATCGCCGTGCTGCAGATGCTGAACATCCTCGAAGGCTACGACCTCAAGAAGCTGGGGCCGACGTCCGCCGACTACTGGCACCTGCTGATCGAGGCGAAGAAGCTCGCTTACGCCGACCGGGCGAAGTTCTACGCCGATCCCGATTTCGCGAAGCTGCCGGTCGCCGAGCTGATCTCGAAGCCCTACGCCGAGAAGCGCCGCAAGCTCATCGACCCGGCGAAAGCCCGGAAGAACGTGCCGCCGGGCGACCCGAAGCTGGAGCGCGGCGACACGGTGTACCTGACGGTGGTGGACAGGGACCGCAACTGCGTGTCGCTGATCCAGAGCAACTACTTCGGGTTCGGGTCGATGATGGTGCCGGGGCGGCTGGGGTTCCCGCTGCAGAACCGCGGCGCGCTGTTCGCGCTGGACGAGGAACACCTGAACTGCCTGAAACCGCACCGGCGGCCGTTCCACACGATCATTCCGGGGATGGTGACGCTGAACGGTCGGCCGTGGTTCACGTTCGGCGTGATGGGCGGCGACATGCAGCCGCAGGGACAGGTGCAGGTGCTGCTCAACCTGATCGACTTCGGGATGAACGTGCAGGAGGCGGGCGAGGCGCCGCGCGTCGAGCACCTCGGCTGCGCGAAGCCGACGGGCGCGGCGGCAAGCAAGGACGGCGGCCAGACGAAGGCGGAGCGCGGCCTGCCGCCGGGCGTCCTGTACGAGCTGACGCGGCGCGGGCACAACGTCTGCACGGT
This sequence comes from Gemmataceae bacterium, assembly GCA_020847555.1. Next base: position 17,383 of record JADLBT010000350.1, on the reverse strand, counting down.
GCTGCGCAACGGCGGCGGGTATCAGGGCATCCTGATCAACCCGAAGACGAACATGCTGCACGGCGGGACGGAGTACCGCAACGACGGCTGCGCGGTGGGGTACTGACCGGAGGAGACCGGCAGCAACGACGTGGACATCCACGAACGCTGGTACACCCGAGTGGTCGGGTTGGTTCCTTACCTCAAAACCGCTGAAACCAGCGGTTGAACCGCTTCACGGAGAACCAGGGAGAGGACCGTACGGACGACTGCCCGCCAAGTTGCCAGCGGCAGGAAGAACAGCCACGGCACTTCGATAGGAGAGCAGCGCTCTCTGACTGATTCTGGAGAGGACTTCCATGAAAACCACCCTGATTGGCAGTGTGCTGGCCGCACTCCTTCTGCTCGGCCCGGGCACCACCCCGGCCGGCCAGCCGAAGGCCGACGCCGGGCGCTGGACCGCGAAGCGCGCCAAGGCATGGTATGCGCAGCAGCCGTGGCTCGTCGGCTGCAACTTCATCCCGAGCACGGCCGTCAACCAGCTCGAGATGTGGCAGGCCGACACGTTCGACCCGGTCACCATCGACCGCGAGCTGAAGTGGGCCGCCGAGCAGTTCGGCTTCAACACGGTCCGCGTCTTCCTGCACGACCTCGCCTGGGACGCCGACCCGAAGGGGTTCAAGGAGCGGCTGGAGAAGTTCCTCGCCAGTGCCGACCGGCACCAGATCCGGCCGATGGTGGTATTCTTCGACGACGTCTGGAACCCCGAGCCAAAACTCGGCAAGCAGCCGGCCCCGCGGCCCGGCGTCCACAACTCCGGGTGGATGCGCAGCCCGGGGCCGAAGGTTGTCAACGACCCGGCCGCGTGGGGGCGGCTGGAGAAATACGTCACCGATGTGCTTACCACGTTCGGCAAGGACCGGCGCGTCCTGGCGTGGGATCTGTACAACGAGCCGGGCAACGAGAAGCAGATCAACAGGTCGCTGCCGCTGCTGAAACAGACCTTCGCCTGGGCGCGCAAGGTCAATCCGGAGCAACCGCTAACCGTCGGCCTGTGGCGCTATGACAAGGCGTTTCAGCAGCTGAACGATTATCAGCTGGCCGCCAGCGACGTGACCTCGTTCCACCACTACGGCAACGCCAGGGATCTGGCGCGGCTGATCGGGGAGCTGAAGCAGCACGGCCGGCCGGTCATCTGCACCGAGTGGATGGCCCGCACGCGCGACAGCACCGTGGCCGCGAACCTGCCGGTGTTCTTCAAGGAGCGCGTCGGCTGCTACAACTGGGGCCTGGTGTCCGGCAAGACGCAGACGATCTACCCGTGGGGCTCCAAGCCCGGCTCGCCCGAGCCGAAGGTCTGGTTCCACGACCTGCTGCGGCCGGACGGCGCGGTCTACAGCGAGGAGGAGGCGAAGCTGTTCCGCAAGTACACCGCGGCCGCTCGGGAGAAGGACAAGACGCCGCGCTCTGTCGGGGCTTTCTCCCCCCGCACTCCCCTGCTCCTCTCTCCCACCAGGGGAGAGGGGGAAAGACAAACCAGACATCCGCTGCCGGATTTTGAATCAGACAGGGTGTGCCGTCCGTAGCGATCTATTGACGTCGGGATGTGGCACGCGCATAAGAAGACCCCGGTGTTCAGCAAGCTGAACACCGGGGTCGTTTCATTCTGGTGCTCCCGTGCGCCGCCCAGATCGCCGGGAGCACTCATGACCAGTCGGTTAAGACTCGTCGCTGCATGAAGAGAGCAATCGCCGTGCCGCGATGCCGTCGAGAAGCCTGCCGGTGCCACAAATAACGATTGACGAGTGGCTTGCGTTTGCAAGGCCGCGAGCGGGTCGGTCCGCGCCCTGCCCCCGTGGATGGGCGATTATCTCGCGGCCGGTGCGCTCGTGCTCCGAGCGGGCAAGAAGTGCCCACCGTTCGTGAGGCGTGGGTGCGCGAAGCGGTGGGACCAATGGCACATCGCTTGCACGAACTACTGGCAGGATTGAGCCGCCCGGCGGCTGCGATGGGAGCGCCGTGTGAAACCTGCAGGAACGGGGAAAGTGGACCCATGTCAAGGGTCGTAGCGAGGACAACCTGGAGGACATCCCCGAAAAGTCTGCGGTGCGTGTGCAGTCTGACACCCGTCCGCGACGATTTCTCTCTGAGGAAGTCCGGTTCCGCCTTCCATTCGCGGGCCGGATGGCACAAACTCTGGAAGGTTCCTCCGCAACACGGTTTGGTGGGTTCCGGCCCGCAACCGGCGTTGCACGAGGACTGCCGGTTCTGGCGAGGTGAGGCGGCAACCCGGCTCGTGTCCTTCGCGCCCTGACCCGGGGCGACCTGCGAAATTACCACCCGCGACCTTGATTTCCGGCCCCGAGCCCGACCGGCCCGGGGAAGGTACGATTGCCGTCTTCCTCGGAAGATCCGCCTGGGCACTGTGCGACATACATCTGGAGCGTGTACACCCGGAGGGCACAGATTACCATGCAAGCAGAGGCCAGAGTACCGTGGGCGGTCGTCGTCTCGTTCCCCGCGCGCGGCCCCAGCCCTGGGGCCGCGAAATCCTACCACGGCGACGGACGCGACATCATCTTGCAGGGGTTCCACTGGGATTCGCACCGCGGGGGCCACGACCCCCAGGCAGGCGCCCGGAAGAGCTGGTACACGATCCTGCGCGAGAACGCGCCGGCGGTTCAGGCGGCCGGGTTCACCTACGTCTGGTTTCCGCCGTCGTCGGACTCGCTCGCCCCGCAGGGGTACATCCCGCGGCGCTGGAACGTCCTCGACACCCGGTACGGGAGCGAGACCGAGCTGCGCGCCGCGATCCGCGCCCTGGGGCCGGTCAAGGCGATGGCCGACATCGTTCTGAATCACCGCGTCGGCGTGGCCACGCCCGGTGCCGACTTCGCCGACCCGCCATTCCCCGACAACCGGGCGGCCATCGTCCGGGACGACGAGTCCGGCATCGGGACCGGCCACCACGACACAGGCGAACGCCACCCGGCCGGGCGCGACCTGGACCACACCAACGCGGACGTGCGCACCGCCATCAAGCACTACCTGCGCCGGCTCCAGTCGCTCGGGTTCAAGGGTTGGCGGTACGACCTGGTCAAGGGATATCACGGCCGGTTCGTCGGCGAGTACAACGACGCGACGTCGCCCGATCTGTCGGTTGGCGAGTTCTTCGACGGCGACCGGCAGAAGGTGACCGACTGGATCGACGCGACTGGCCGGCGCTCGACGGCGTTTGACTTCCCGACCCGGTTCCTGCTGTTCGAGGCGTGTCGGACCGACTGCTACGACCGCCTACGGTCGTGCAACGGCAACCGGACGGTGCCAGGCGGGTTGCTCGGGTTCTGGCCGGGGCGGGCGGTCACATTCGTGGACAACCACGACACCGAGCACCGGCGCGAGCTGGACCACACCGAGCACTACGGGACGCACCACTTCCCGGGCGAGACGGTGGCGATGGCCTACGCATACACGCTGACCCACCCGGGCATGCCGTGCGTCTTCTGGCCGCACTTCTTCGACTGGGGCGCTCCGACCCGGCACCGGCTCGAACGGCTGCTGAAGGTGCGCCGCGACATGGGCCTGCACGCGACCAGCGGGGTCGAGATCCGCGAGGCGTGCCGAGGGCTGTACGCAGCATTCATCGACGGCCGGGTGGCGGTCAAGCTGGGGCGACGTGCCTGGTCGCCAGGCGGCGGATGGCGCCTCGCCGTCGATGGCGACAGGTTCGCCGTGTGGACGCGCGATTGATCGCGGTGCCGGCTTCTCCGCCAGGCGCAGGACGATTCGGCCTGCTGTCCGAGCCGCGACGCCGCGTTGCGGCTCGGACACCCGAAGGAGAGGGACGCCGTGCTGTCACCGAAGCGGGTCTTGCTGGAAGTTGCCGTCGCGTCGGTCGAGGACGCGCTGGCCGCCGCGGCGGGTGGCGCGGACCGGCTCGAACTCAACGCCGCGCTGGCGCTGGGCGGGCTGACGCCGTCGCTGGGCATGCTGATCGAGGTCAAACAGACCGTCTCCTTGCCCCTGCTGGTCATGGTGCGTCCGCGCGGCGGCGGGTTCGCGTACAGCGCGGCTGACTTCCGCGTGATGCAGCGCGATGCCGAGCTGGCCCTGACTCACGGCGCCGACGGGATCGTGTTCGGCGTCCTGACCGAGGACGGTCGCGTGGACGTGGAGCGCTGCCGCCAGCTGGTGCGGACAGCGGGTCTGCGGGAGGCAGTCTTTCACCGGGCGTTCGACGTCACCCCCGACCCGTTCGAGACGCTGGAGCAGCTGATTGACCTGGGGATCCGTCGCGCGATGACGAGCGGCCAGGAAGAGAGCGCCTACAACGGCGCGGCCCTGATCGGCGAGTTGATCCGTCGCGCCGCCGGACGCATCGAGGTGTTGCCCGCGGGCGGCATCAACGGCTTCACCCTCGCCGACGTGCTGGCCCGAACGGGCTGCGACCAGGTTCACGCCTCACTGCGGACGCGGCGCGAGGACCGTTCGGTCGCGGCGCGGCCGCAGGTGTCGTTCGGCGGCGTCGTGCGGCTTCCGGAGGATCGCTACGACGCCACGAGCGCGGACGGCGTCCGACGTCTGCGCGACCTTCTCTCCGGCGGCTGAGCGAGCCGCAGAGGCCGCAAACTTGCCGGATTCCGCCCATGCCGATTTGCCTCGCCGCGAGTTGTGAGCTACCCTTGCACACCCGTCCGACCTCAGCTAATCGGTTTCGAGGAAGGATTATCATGGTGTTCCCGCAAAGCGTGCTCGCGTACATCGGACCAGAGACGATTCTCCCGGCCACATCGATTCTGGCTGCGGTCGGCGGCATCGTGCTCGCCTTCTGGCAGTCCATCGCCGGCGCGGTCGTCCGCGCCTTCCGGTTCGTCTGCGGCATCCCCGCGCCCGCACCCGTGAGCAACGCGCCCACAACCGACCCGGTTCAGGATTCGCCCGCGGCCCCGGCGCCCGCCGGGCAGCAATAGCTGAGCGTCCTCCCGTCTCGCTTCCCTCCTGCCGCGGGCGCCCCCCTCCAACGCTGCAGACAGACCTGGTGCGCACAGCGGTGAAACCGTTCGACAGAGCGATCGTCCTCGGACTCGACGGGCTGGAGCCCCGGATCGTCGAGGAACTGTTCCGGGCGGGCGCGTTGCCCCACCTGGCCCGGCTCCGCGAGCGCGGCGGCTTCGCCCGCGTCGCCACCACCTGCCCGGCCCAAACGCCGGTCGCCTGGTCCACGTTCGCCACCGGCACCAACCCCGGCGGCCACGGCATCTTCGACTTCCTCCGCCGCGACCCGAAGACCCACCGGCCCGACCTGGCACTGAACCGCTACGAGCAGAAGAACGCCTTCACGCCGCCGCGGGCCGTCAACCTGCGCCGCGGTACGCCCCTGTGGGCCACGCTTTCCGCCGCCGGCGTACCGTCCACGATCGTGCGCTGCCCCTGCACCTACCCGCCCGAGCCGGTGTGCGGACGGATGCTCGCCGGCATGGGGGTGCCGGACCTGCGCGGCGGACTGGGCACGGCCACCTTCTACACCTCCGCAGCGGACGTCCGCGGGGGCGAGGGCGAAAGTGTCGTCAGGCTCCCAGCGGCGGCGGGCACGATCGCGACCCAGCTGAACGGCCCGCGCAACGCATGGGGAGGGAGCTTTCAGACCGAGATCACCCTGCACCCCGAGCCGGCCGGGGAGCGGCTGGTGGTCGCCTGCCAGGGGCGGCGCCTGGAAGTTCCGCGCGGGCGCTGGAGCGCCTGGCTGCCGGTGAAGTTCAAGACCGGGCTGTTCCAGTCGGTGCGCGGCGTCGTGCGCTTCTACCTCGTGCGGCTGGCCCCGACGCTGGAGCTATATGCCTCGCCCATCAACTTCGACCCGGACGCCCCGCCGTTCCCGATCAGCTCTCCGCCCGAGTACGCGGCCGAGCTGCGCCAGGCGGTCGGCGACTTCCACACGACCGGCATGGTGGAGGACCACGGCGGACTGAACAACGGCCGGTTCGATGAGGCGGCGTACCTCGACCAGTGCGCCGACGCCTGGCGCGAGCGCGAGCGTATGATGCTCCACGAGCTGGGCCGGCTGCGCGAGGGTTTGTTCTTCTGCCTGTTCGACACGCCGGACCGGGTGCAGCACATGTTCTGGCGCTTCCGCGAGCCGGACCACCCGGCCAGCGCCGGCGCGGGCAAGGAGGCGGCCGACTACCGCCACGTCATCGAGGACCAGTACCGTGCCTGCGATGCGGTGGTCGGCAAGGCGCTGGAGTTCGCCGACGACCGCACGCTGGTGGTGGCGCTGAGCGACCACGGGTTCAACAGCTTTCGGCGCGGGAGAAACCTCAACACCTGGCTGCACGCGCAGGGTCTGCTGAAGCTGAGGCCGGACGTCCGGCCGGGGGAGGAGGCCGGCGACTTCTTTCGCGGCGTGGACTGGGCCGGCACGCGCGCCTACGCCCTGGGTCTGGCCGGCATCTACCTGAACCTGCGCGGGCGGGAGGCGCACGGGACCGTCGCTCCGGAGGACGCGGAGAGCTTGAAGCGGACCATCGCCGAGCGGCTGGCCGGGCTGGTGGACGCGGAGCGCGGCGCGACGGCCGTCCGCGGCGTGGTGCGGCGCGAGGAGGTCTACGCCGGCCCGCACGTCGGGGAGGCGCCCGATCTGCTGGTACACCTCGCGGCCGGCTACCGCGTGTCGTGGGGAACGACGCTGGGCGGAATCCCCGAGAGATGTTTCGAGGACAACCGCAAGAAGTGGAGCGGCGACCACATCATCGACCCGGTCCTGGTGCCGGGCGTGCTGTTCGTGAATCGCCCGTTCCACGGAGAGGGCGCCCGGTTGATGGACCTGGCGCCGACGATCCTGTCCGCCCTGGGTGTGCCCCGGGGCGCCGCGATGGAAGGGAGATCGCTGCTGCCATGAAGATCCTCGTCATCGGCCTCGACGGCGCCGCCCCGGAGCTGCTGTTCGGGGACGAATCGCTCGTCAACTTCCGGCGGCTGATGGAGGCCGGGTGCTTCGGCCGGCTGGAGAGCATCGTCCCGCCGATCACCGTGCCGGCCTGGATGTGCCTGGCGACGAGCCAGGATCCGGGCTCGCTCGGCGTCTACGGGTTCCGCAACCGGGCCGACCACTCCTACGGCGGACTGCAGGTCGTCAACTCCGCGTCGATCCGCGAGCTGGCGGTGTGGGACCAGGTCGGGCGCGAGGGCGGCCGGGCCAGCATTGTCGGCGTGCCGCCGGGCTACCCGCCGCGCAAGGTGAGCGGGCTGTCGGTCGGCTGCTTCCTCACGCCCGACCCGGCCAGAGATCCGTTCACGCGCCCGCTGACGATCAAGGACGACATCCTGCGCCTGGTGGGCGACTACCCGGTGGACGTGAAGAACTTCCGGACCCACGCCAAGGCGTGGCTGAAGGACGAGATCTACACGATGACGCGCAAGCACTTCGAGGTGGTGCGGCACCTGCTGCGCGGCACGGCGTGGGACTACTTCCAGTTCGTCGAGATCGGCCTGGACCGGATGCAGCACGGCTTCTGGAAGTTCCACGATCCGCAGCACCGGCAGTACTGTCCGGGTTCGCCTTACGAGACGGTCCTGCGCGACTACTACCGCTACCTCGACGACGAGGTAGGGCGGACGCTGGAGGAGTTGACGGAGGAGACGGCGGTCCTCGTTGTGTCCGACCACGGCGCACAGCGGCTCGACGGCGGCTTCTGCGTCAACGAGTGGCTGATCCGCGAGGGGCTGCTGGTCCTGCACGAGTACCCCCGCGCGGTGACGCCGTTCAGCCGGCTGGCGGTGGACTGGTCGCGAACGACCGCCTGGAGCGAGGGCGGGTACTACGCCCGGGTGTTCCTGAACGTCAAGGGGCGCGAGCCACACGGCACCATCGACCCGGCCGACTACGAGCGCGTGCGCGACGACCTGAGGGCGCGCCTGGAGGCTCTCCCCGACGACCGGGGGCAGCCGATGGGTACGCAGGTGTTCCGGCCGGAGGAGGTCTATCGCTCGGTGCGCAACGTGGCGCCGGATCTCATCGTTCACTTCGGCGGGCTGTACTGGCGGTCGATCGGCAGTGTGGGCTATCCGTCCCTGCACGTCGAGGAGAACGACACGGGGCCGGACGATTGCAACCACGCGCCGTTCGGGTCGTTCATCCTGGCGGCGCCCGGCGTCCCGCCGCTGGGCGCGATCGACGGCGCACATCTGCTCGACATCGCCCCGACGCTGCTCGAGCTGGGCGGTTACGACGTGCCGCCATCGATGCAGGGCCGTTCGCTCCTGGCCGGCGGGGCCGCCACCGCCGGCGCGCTTCTGTCGGCGGAGGCGGAAGCGCTCGTGCGCGACCGCCTGAGTGGGCTCGGTTACATTGGTTAGTGCAAGGGCAGAAGGGTCAGCGAGCGCCCCCATGCCCCGTCTAAACGATTTCGTCCGGCGCCACCGCGAAGGCAGCGGTTCCCGTCTGCCCGGCCAGGGAGTGGTCATCATGTCGATTTCACCCGCGGCAAACCGCTCTGGTCCGGTCGTGGTCCGTCCCGCGCCCTTGCTGCCGCTGGCGGTGTGGTTCGGTCTATTCAGCGGGCTGGCCGAGGTCGGTTACTGGATCCTCGTCCGGTTGGTCGGCCAGTCGTGGTATCTGCGCCTGCCGCCCGACTTCCCGTGGATGACGCCGGTGACGGACGTCGTCGTTTTCCTCAGCGTCGGCCTGGCCCTCGCCGGGCTGGCGCGAGCCGCCCCCGGGCTGCCCTGGCTCCGCGTCGGCCTGTTCACCTTCACCGCGCTGGTGCTGGCCAAGGCGCTGCTGGTGTACGGCAAGCTCCACCCGCTGCCGCTGGTGCTGCTGGCGTGTGGCGCCGCGGTGCAGGTCAGTCGGGTATCCGCCCGGTACTTCGCGCGCTTGTGGCCGGTGATGTCCCGGAGCTTGATGTGGATGGTCCACCTCACCGCGGCACTGGCGGCGACGCGCCTGGCCGCGGTCGAGGTGGCCGAGCGCCGCGCCCGCGCGCAGCTGCCCGCCCCGCCGACCGGCGCCCCGAACGTCCTCTTCATCGTCCTCGACACCGTGCGGGCGAAGAACCTCAGCCTGTACGGCTACGCGCGGCAGACCTCGCCGCAACTGGAGCGCTGGGCGAAGAAAGGCGTGACGTTCGAGCGCGCGATGGCGACCTCGTCGTGGACGCTCCCCTCGCACGGCAGCCTGTTCACCGGCCGCTACCCGGACGATCTGACCGGCGGCTGGCACACTCCTCTGGACGCCACCCACCCGACCCTCGCGGAGGTGCTGGCCGGCCACGGCTACCTGACCGCCGGGTTCGTCGCCAACCGCTTCTACGCGGGCAAGGATTCCGGCCTGGCGCGCGGCTTCGTCCACTACGACGACTTCGCGAACACCGTCGGCGAGTTCATCAACAGCTCGACGTTGACCAAACGGCTGTGCGGCGCCCGCCAGGTACGGCGGGTGCTGGGCTTCGACGACCTGTACGGCCGCCGGAACGCGGCGGAGGTGAGCCGGGCCTTTCTCGACTGGCAGGCGCGGCAGACGGACCGGCCGTTCTTCGCGTTCCTGAACTACTTCGACGCCCATGACCCGTACCTGCCGCCGGCCCCGTTCGACACGAAGTTCGGTCCAGCCCTGACGCGCGCGCAGCGCGAGCTGATGACGGACTGGTGGCCGTGCCACCGGCTGAAGCTGACCGGGCCGCAGACCGCGCTGGCGATGCGGGCCTACGACAGCTGCCTCGCCGGCCTGGACCACCAGGTCGGCCTGCTGCTGGACGAGCTGGATCGGCGGGGGACGCTGGGCAACACCCTGGTGATCATCGCGTCCGACCACGGCGAGCACTTCGGCGAGCATGGCCTGATGCTGCACGGCAACAGCCTGTACCGCGACCTGCTGCGGGTGCCGCTGGTGATTCTCTACCCCGGGCGGATTCCGGCCGGAGGGCGTGTGAAGTCGTTCGTGTCGCTGCGCGACCTGCCGGCGACGGTCCTCGACCTGGCGGGCCTGACGTGGCGAGGACGCTTCCCGGGACAGTCGCTGACGCGCCACTGGGAGAGCGGGACGGCCGGCAGCGCGGCGGCTCCGGTGTTGTGTCTCGTCCACGACGGCGGGCAGAACGATCCGAACGAGCACCGCTGCTCGCCGGTGGCGCGGGGGTCGATGGTGTCGCTGTTCCTGGACGGCAAGCACTATATCCGCAACCTCGGCGACGGGCGCGAGGAGCTGTACTGCTTCGACGGCGACCCGGGAGAGCAGAACGACCTCGCCGGCACCCCAGCCGGACAGGCGCTCCTGCCGCGCTACCGAGAAGCGGTCGCGCGCGCACTGGCGGAGGAATGACGCTGCGGGCTCGGACGGCGGCGGCATGTGCGCGGCGCCTACCCCTATTCGTGGGGCGTGTGGCTCCCGCCGCCCTTGCCGTGGCCGCGAAAGCCGCGCCGACGCTGGGCGCTGTAGCGCGCCAGGGCGTCCTCGATCACCGGCACGACGGCAGCGACGGGCTGCAGTTCGTCCACCTCGACCGCCTTTCCTTCCAGCGTCTTGTAGTCCTGGAAGAAGCGGCGCAGCATCATCATGCGATGGCTCGGCAGTTCCCCCGCTTCCGTGAACCCGTTGTACTCCGGGTCGTCCACCGCCACCGCCAGCACCTTGTGGTCTTTCTTGCCGCTGTCGATCATCGTCATCAGGCCGATCGCTCGGGCGCTGACCAGGGTGAGCGGAGCGACCGGCTCCTGACACAGGACGAGCACGTCGAGCGGGTCGTCGTCCTCGGCCAGGGTTTGCGGGATAAAGCCGTAGTTCGCCGGGTAGTAGACGGCCGAGTAGAGGATGCGGTCGAGCCGCAGCATCCCCGTCTCCTTGTCCAGTTCGTACTTGACGCTCGACCCCATCGGGATCTCGATCACCGTGGTGAACCGGGAGGGCAGATTCTCGCCCGGCGTCACGTCGTGCCACGCATGCCACATCGCGTTCCTCCTTCAGCGCCCGGGCGGCCCCCGCGCCGAACCGCCGTCCGCGCCGTTGTATGACTGGACCCGCTCGGGTGGAAGGGAACGGCGGGCGCGCATACCATGAAGGCACCTGCGTTCCCGCCCGTGTGGCTCGCTGTCCCTCGCCTGTGTCGTCGGCGTGACCCATGAGCCAACCCGCTTCCCACCCCCGCGCGCCGGCGTGGGCTCTCATCCTGCTGGGAGCGGCCGCGTTTACCGCGGCGTATGGCCAGGCACCTCTGTACTACTCGAACCAGAACCAGTACTTCCTGCACGGCCTGGCCGACGGCGGGCACGGTCTGCTCGCCGACGACTGGCTGGCGAACACGCTCGACCCGACCCCAGTGTTCAGCGGCCTGGTCGCCCTGACCACCCGGTTCCTCCATCCGTGGGCCTTCTACCTGTACCACGCCCTGCTGCTGACGACCTACGCCGCGGCCCTGATCGGCCTGTTCCGTGTCGTCGCCGGAGAGGGGGCGGCGCGGCGCTGGCCGGTCTTCCTCACGCTGCTCGTCGCGGTTCACTCGGCCCCGGCGCGCTGGCTGTCGTTCCGCCTGCTGGGTCTGGATTATCCGTGGTACTTCCAGTCGGGAGTGGCGGGGCAGTACGTCCTCGGCGCCATGCTCCAGCCGTCCACGTTCGGGGTGCTGCTCGTCGCGGCGGTGTGCCTCTTCGCACAGGGACGTTCGTTCTGGGCGGGCGCCTGTGTCGCGCTGGCTGCGACGATTCACGCGACGTACCTCCTGCCGGGCGCCCTGCTGACGCTCGGCTTCCTCGCCGAGTTGGTACGCGCCGGCCAGCCGCGGCGGGCGGCGGCGCTGGGCGCTTTCACCCTCGTCCTGGTCCTGCCGGTGGTCGGTTACGCCCTGCGCACCTTCGCTCCGACCTCGGCAGAGACGTTCGCCCGGGCGCAGGAGATCCTCGTCAATTTCCGCATCCCGCACCATACTCGCCTGGACCTGTGGCTCGACCCGATCGCGGCGCTGCAAATCGCGTGGGTCGGGTTGGCGCTCGTACTGATGCGTGGGACGCGGCTGTTCCTCGTTCTTGCCGTCCCCTTCGTGGGATCGGTGCTGCTGTCGGCGTTGCAGGTCGCGATCGAGAGCAACACGCTGGCGCTGCTGTTCCCGTGGCGCCTCTCGGCGGTGCTGGTGCCGGTCGCCACCACCGTCATCCTGACGCGATTGGTGGCGCTGCCGTCCCTCTCGCCGGGCCATTCCTGGGCGGGCGTGGGGGCGGCGGGTGTTGTCGCCGTCCTGGCGGTTGGCGGACTGTGGATCAGCTTCGGGCGGCTGGCATTCCGCATGGACGACGCGGAGGAACCGCTGCTGGCGTTCGTGCGGCGCACGCGGGCGCCGGGGGACGTCTACTTCCTCCCGATCGAGGTGCCGCGGCTGGCGAAGACGGTCCGCGGCTCGGCGTCGAGCGACTTCAAGCCGCTGGTGATGAAGCGGCGGGACGGGCAAACGATTCCGGTCGGTCTGCAGGGCTTCCGCCTGGCGGCGGGGGCGCCGATCTACGTGGATTTCAAGGCGATCCCGTACAGGGATGTCGAGGTGATCAAGTGGCGCGAGCGCCTGCGCGTGGTCGAGATGGTACGGGCGTGGATCGAGGAGGGGCGGTGGCCGGAGGTCGTGGCCGAGCTGCGCAGCCGGGGTGTGACGCACCTGATCTTACCGGCCGGGCAGGAAGTGCCGGCGGTTGGACTGGAGCGAGTGGACGCGGAGCCGGATTCGCCTTACCGGGTGTACCGGCTGACGTCGCGGATGGCGCTGCAAGCGTCCGGCGTTACCCGCACAGGCCGGCCGCGCGAAAAGACGATCGTTGCTCTTGACGCCTCAGTCGATTTGTCTTAGGCTTGATGTCAGACAAAACGTCTGTGATCGAGGCGAGGACATGGCGCGAACGCCGCAAGACGTGACGACCGCCGAGCTGGCGGTCCTTCAGGCGTTGTGGGAGTGCGGCCCTTCCACGATCCGGCAGATCACCGAGCGGCTGTACCCCGAGGGCCGGGCTGCGCAGTACGCGACCGTTCAGAAGCTGCTGGAACGGCTCGAAGAGAAGCAGCACGTGACGCGCGACCGGGCGGCGGCCGTCCACGTCTTCGCGGCGGCCACCGTGCGTGCGGATCTGATCGGCCGCCGGCTGCAGGACGTGGCCGAGAAGTTGTGCGGCGGGTCGTGGACGCCGCTGCTGACGCACCTCGTTCAGTCTCAGCGCCTCAGTGCCGCCGACCGCCAGGGTCTGCGCGACCTCATCGACGAACTGGACCGCAAACCCAAACTGAAGGGCGAACGCCGCTGAAAGGGGGCCGCCGTGGACGCGCTGGTGCGCGTGGTCCTGAGCAACTGCGCGGTGGCCCTGGCGCTGGCCGTCGTCGCCGCGTGCGCCGGCCGGTGGTGCCGCCGGCCGGCGCTGACGCACGCCCTGTGGCTGCTCGTGTTGCTCAAGCTCCTCACGCCACCCCTGGTTCCCGTACCCGTCGGCTGGGCCGCGCTCGCGCCTCCCGCCGGAGTCGCCGTCACGCCCCTGGACGGCGCACCGCCGGCGGCGCCCGCCCCCGGCGATGTGGCGGAGGTGCCACGGCCGCCCGCCCCCGACGCTGCTGCCTGGGCCGATCCTGTCGTCCCACCGGCCGGCGCGGCGGTTGAGCCGGCCGCAGCGGAGTTGCCGCCCGTCATCGGCCTCGTCGCGGCGGACGTGCCCGAGTCCGTCGAACCACCCGCACCCCCGGTCCTCGTGGAGCCCGCGCCTGCGGCGGCCGGCCCGTGGTCGTGGATCCTTGTCGGGGGCGGGCTGTGGCTGGGCGGGTCGGCCTGGTGGTTCGTCCTGGCGGGGGCGCGGCTTCGGGCCTTTCGCGGTCTGCTCCGGCAAGCGAAACCGGCGCCCGCGGACCTGCGACAGGAAGCGGCGGCGCTGGCGGAACGGCTGGGTCTGCGCCGCTGCCCCGCCGTGTGGCTGGTGCCGGGGGCGCTGCCGCCGATGCTGTGGGCTCTGGGCGGAACGCCGCGGCTACTCCTGCCGGCAGAGTTACTCGGCCGGCTGAACGGTGCCCAGCGTGCGACCCTGCTGGCGCACGAGTTGGCCCACCTGAAGCGGCGCGACCACTGGGTGCGGGTGGTGGAGCTGATGGTACTCGGGCTGTACTGGTGGTTCCCCCTGGTGTGGTGGGCGCGGCGCGAGCTGCGCGAGGCGGAGGAGGAGTGTTGCGACGCCTGGGTGGTGTGGGCTCTGCCGGGGTCGCCCCGGGCCTACGCGACCGCGCTGGTGGAGACGCTGGATTTTCTGGCAGACGCGCGGCCGGTGCTGCCGCCGGCGGCGAGCGGGATCGGACAGTGTACCCTGTTGCGAAGGAGGTTGACGATGATCATGCGTGGGACGACACCCCGCACCTTGACCGGGGTGGCTGCGGCAGCCCTGTGTGGGCTGGCGGTCGTGCTGCTGCCGCTGGTGCCCTCCTGGGCCCAGGAAGGCGGCGACAAGGAGCGGCCCCGCCCCTCGGGGCAGCGCGAGAAGGAAAAGGGAAAGGATCTGGATCGGGGGCGGGCCGACCTGGAGCGGATGGCTGTCGAGCTGAAGCGGCTGCAGGCGGAACTGGAAAAGCAGCGGGATCTCATCCAGAAGAAGACCCGCGAGCTGGACGAGGCGAGGCAGCGGCTGGGGCGCCAGGGAGAGAAGGCGGGCAAGGGCGAGGAGCCCCGGAAGGGGCCGTTCGGACGGCCCGGCGGATTCGGTGGCGGGCGCGGCGGACCTGGCGGCGGGTTTGGCGGCGCGGGAGGCTTCGGCGGCATGGGAGGCTTCGGCGGTCCGCCCGAGATGATGCGGCGCCTGGAACAGCTGGAAAAGAAGCTCGACACCGTGCTGACCGAGGTGCAGGAACTGCGGCGCGAGATGGGTCGCCGCGGACGGGAGGCGCCCAGGAGCCCGCAGGGTGCGGGGGGCGCTCCCAGGCTGGAGAGGCCCGGCCGGCCGCCGGCGTCGGAGAAGCCGGCGCCGCCTGCCCGGCCGGAGCGCCCGGCCCCGACCAGGCGGTAAGGGCGCGGCTGGCACCTGTCCCCTTCTTCCCCCGCACCCCCCTGCTTCTCCCCCTCTCCCCTGGTGGGAGAGGGGGAGAAGCAGGGGGGCGGGAGAAAAGACCGGACCTCCGCCCCCGGACCGCGGATCACGCCGGCCGCAGGACGTGCAACGTCGTCCTGACCACTAACTCCTTGACGCGCGGCCGATAGGCGGCCATGTGCGGCGCCTGCAAGTGGGCCTGCAGCGCTTCCAGGCTCTCCCACTTCTCGACAATGGTCGCAACGTTGTCGCGCACCGCCGGCTGGGCGGCGAGGCCGGTCAGCACGTCAACAGTCGGGCCGTACTCCAGGCAGCCGGCCTCGGCGCGGACGAGCGGCACGATCTTGCGAAACTCCTCCAGAAACGCCTCGCGCTTGCCCTCGACAAGTTCGATAACAGCGATCACGTGAATCACGGTAATATCCTCCGGTGATGCGCAGACGAAGCGTGCCTCAGCCCGTGGCGTATCGGGAATGAGCAGCCGCGGACAGGGGGCAGCGAAAAATCGTCCTCCTCCCGGCTGGGAACCCCGGGGGCGGGTCATAAGATGATGAGGGAGTGGCAGCGGGGAGTGAGGAGAAAGCCCACGGGTGGCATCCCGCGGGCGAAGTACTGGAGACTTCGCCCGCGGGACGCCACCCGTGGGCTTTAGCTCCCCACTGTCCACTGTTTCCGCCTTGCTGTCGTTGCCCCAACCGCTTAGACTTGCCAGACCTCCCGCGCTGCCCGGCCGGAGGACGAGGATATCGAGGTCATGGCTCACCGCACCCCGCTGTACGACTGGCACGCCGGCCACGGCGCCCGCATGGTCGATTTCGCCGGCTGGGACATGCCCATTCAGTACACGACCATCATTGACGAACACCAGGCGGTCCGCACCGCCGCGGGGATCTTCGACATCAGCCACATGGGCCGCCTGTCGTTCGGCGGGCCGGACGCCCTCGACCTCATCCAGCGGGTTTACACGAACAACGCCGCCACGATGAAGGACGGCCAGGCGCGCTACGGACTGGTGTGCAACGAGCAGGGCGGCATCCGCGACGACGTCCTCGTCTACCGCTGGCCCCACGGCTACGCGATGGTGGTCAACGCCTCCAACCGGGACAAGATTGTCGCCTGGCTTGCCCGGCACAGGGAGGGGCGCAACGTCGAGGTCGCCGACCAGACGTTCACCACGGCCATGATCGCGGTGCAGGGGCCGAAGGCGCTGGAGGCGGTCCGCGGACTGACCGAGGCCAACGCGGCCAGCCTGGGCTACTACTTCGCCACGCCGACGCGCTGCAGGGGCCGCCCATGTGTCCTCAGCCGCACCGGCTACACCGGCGAGGACGGGGTCGAGTTCATGGTGGGCAGGGACCAGGCCGTCGAACTGTGGGAGGAGCTGGTCGCGCGCGGGGCGAAGCCGTGCGGCCTGGGGGCTCGCGACACGCTCCGCCTCGAAGCCGCCATGCCGCTGTACGGCCACGAGCTAAATGAGGAGATCGACCCGTATCAGGCGGGCCTCGGGTGGGCGGTCAAGCCGGACAAGGGGGAGTTCATTGGCCGCGCCGCCCTGCTGCGCCGCCGGGACGATCCGAGCCTGCCCCGGCGTGTCGGACTGGAGCTGGCCGGTAAACGCATCGCCCGCGAAGGCGCCGCCGTACATCACGGCGGGAAGGACGTCGGGCGCGTGACGAGCGGCACCTTCACGCCGACCCTGCAGAAGGCGGTCGCGATGGCCTACATCACGCCCGACCTGACCGCCGTCGGGACCGCGCTGGCGGTCGATATCCGGGGCAAGGAGGAACCGGCGCGCGTGGTATCCCTTCCGTTCTACCGCAGACCCAGATGATCATTTCAGAGCGCCGGTTGCGGGTCGGGGAGTGAAAGACGGCTCCTGCTTCCCTTTCAACACCCGGACCGCAAACGCCGTTCTGCCATTTGGAGGCGCTGATGGATCCCAGGAACCTTCGTTACGCCAAGACCCACGAGTGGGCCAGCCTCGAAGGCGACACGGTCACGCTCGGCATCACCAAGTTCGCCGTCGAACAGCTGACCGATGTCGTCTACATCGAGCTGCCGGACGTCGGCGACCACGTCTTCAAGGGCGACAGTTTCGGCGAGATTGAGTCCGTCAAGGCAGTCAGCGATCTGTATTCTCCGGTAGACGGGGAGGTGATCGCCAGGAACGAGAAGCTCGAAACCGACCCGGGCGCCGTCTCCGACGACCCGTTCGGCAAGGGCTGGATGATCAAGATCAAGGTCGAGCCGGGAGCGAAGCTCGATCACCTGCTCACGCTGGAGCAGTACGAGAAGCAGATCGCGTCCGGAGGTCATTGAGTCCGAGAGGTCAGGGGTCGGCCGTCCGATTAGAGTCCACGGGGCGCCACCCGTGGGCTTT
>JADLBT010000349.1 GCA_020847555.1 Gemmataceae bacterium | reverse complement strand
GGAGATCGTGCAACAGGTGCTGGCGTATGGCTGCCCGCTGGTCGAAATCACCGGCGGCGAACCGCTGCTGCAGCCGGAGGTTTTCCCGCTGCTGACGCGCCTCGCCGACCTGGGGCTGACCGTCCTGCTCGAAACGAGCGGAGCGGTGGACATCGCCCCCGTGGACCAGCGCGTTCACGTTATCATGGACCTGAAATGTCCCGATAGTGGTGAGTGCATGGGGAACCGCTGGGAGAACCTGGACCACCTCAAGCCGGCCGCCGAGATCAAGTTCGTGATCGCCTCGCGGCGCGATTTCGACTGGGCCGCCGAAACGATCCGCGCCCGCGCGCTCGACCGGCGCTTCACCGTCCTGCTCAGTCCGGCGTTCGGTGCCGTCGCGCCGATACAGCTGGCGCAGTGGCTGCTGGAGTCCGGTCTGCAGCTGCGCATGCAGCTGCAGCTGCACAAGTACATCTGGGATCCGAAGGCTCGCGGCGTGTAGCCATGACAGGGCGGCAAGATGACAGAAGAAAGGGCGCACATGGGAGAATGGCCCTCTCTGTCCCTCTTTGCGCAGTCGGCTGACCATGCTGCGACCCCTTCAATTTGTTACCCTGTCCCCCTGTCATCCTGTCACCCTGTCATCTTTTCCTTTGCCCTGGCGGAACGACCTTTCTAGGATCATAAGCGCGTCTTCCCGACACCCGTTTTGAGCGAGGAGTTACACATGAACAGAGGCAACATGTCGCGGCGCGGGTTCCTGGCGCAGGGCCTGGCGGGGCTCACCCTTGGCGCCGGGCTGCCGGCCTGGTACGCCCAGGAACTGCTGGCAGCCCAGCAGGAGGGGGCGGCACGGCAGGGGCAGCCTGGCGCGAACGGCCGGATCGTCATGGGCGCCATCGGCACCGGCACCAACCACACGCGCCGCCAGCGCGGCCAGCCGATCCGCGGCGAGCGCGGTCTCCACATCATGCAGCAGGCGATGCGGCAGGACGGGGTGCGCATGATCGCCGTCTGTGACGTGGACCGGACCAGCCGAGAGTTCGCGGCGAACGCTGTCGGCCAGGGCTGCCGGCAGCACGAGGATTTCCGGGAGCTGCTGCAGAACCGGGAGATCAACGCGGTGACGATCGGCACGCCGGACCACTGGCACGCCCTCATCGCCATCGCCGCCATGCGCGCCGGCAAGGACGTCTACTGCGAGAAGCCGCTCACCCTGACCGTCGAGGAAGGGCGAGCGCTGGTCCGCGTCGCCCGGGCGACGAATCGCATCCTCCAGACCGGCAGCCAGCAGCGGTCCGAGTTCAACGGCCGGTTCCGGCTGGCGTGCGAGCTGATCCGCAACGGCCGCCTCGGCCGCGTCCAGCGCATCGAGACGCGCATCGGCGACAACCCGCGCGGCGGGCCGTTCATGACGACCCAGCCGCCCGAGGGGCTGAACTGGGACTTCTGGCAGGGGCAGACGCCGCGCGTCGATTACGTCCCGGAGCGGAGCCATTATCAGTTCCGGTGGTGGTACGAGTACTCGGGCGGGAAGATGACCGACTGGGGCGCCCATCACAACGACATCGCTCAGTGGGCACTCGGGATGGACGAAAGCGGACCGAACCAGGTTGAGGTGGTGCGGGCCGAGCAGCCCGACCGCCGGCCGAACACGTACAACTGCCACCCGACGTTCGAGGTGCGCTACACCTACCCCAACGGGACGCAGCTGGTCTGCAAGAGCCAGGGGGAGAACGGCGTTCGGTTCGAGGGTGAGGACGGCAAGTGGATCTTCGTCAGCCGCGGGGCGATCCGCGCCGGCCGCGGGACGACGGAAGACCGCCGGCTGCTTGAGGAACCGCTGCCGCAGAACGCGACGCGGCTGGAGAACGTGACGAACGGCCACATGGGCAACTTCATCGCGTGCGTCCGCAGCCGTCGCCAGCCGATCTGCAACCCGACCGTCGGCCATCGGTCGGTCACCGTCTGCCACATCGGCAACATCGCGATCCGCACCGGGCTGCGCCTGCGCTGGGATCCGGCCCAGGAACGCTTCACCGGCGAGAACGCCGATCGCGGCAACGCGATGCTCAGCCGGCCGATGCGGGCTCCGTGGGACCGCGTCTGGCGCGACCTGGTCAATGCTTGAGGGCACAAGCAGGCCGGGGTGAGAGAAGTAGGTGGTTAAAGCCCACGGGCTGCGGCCCGTGGGCCGCAGCCCGTGGGCTTTCCCCTTACCTCAGACCATGCGTGCCGTCTGGACCAACCTGAGTGACGCCCAGCTGCTCGCGCAGTGCGAGGTGGACACGTACCGCGCCAGCGGGCCGGGCGGCCAGAAACGGAACAAAACCAGTTCGGCGGTGCGCGTGCGCCATCCGCCGAGCGGGCTGATGGTCATTGCCGAGGAGAGCCGCTCGCAGCACGAGAATCGCGCCCGCGCCCTACGCCGGTTGCGTGAGGCGCTGTATCTCAAACTGCGCGATCCGCTGCGGTTGGACGAGCTGGAACCGGCCACGCTGGCGGCGCGGGCCGAGTATCGCGAGGCGCAGGGGGACGGTGGGCGCCTGGAGGTGCGGGCGAAGGATCCGCGTTTCCTGCCGGCGGCGGGGCTCGTCCTCGACGTGCTCCAGGCGCTGGAAGGGCGCGTCAGCGAGACGGCCGCAGCGCTCGGTATCACGACCGGCAACCTGATCGGCTTCCTGCA
This sequence comes from Gemmataceae bacterium, assembly GCA_020847555.1. Next base: position 63,710 of record JADLBT010000349.1, on the reverse strand, counting down.
AACGTCGCCGAAGGTGTGGGAACAGGCGAACGTGCTGCGCGCACGCTTCGGACACAAGCCCCTCCGCGGGTCGTAGTCCTTGGCCGCGGGACGCGGGATGGCGGGGCGGCGAAGGGCCGCGAGGACATGGCACAACCGTCGGGCTTCAGCTGGATCGAGAAACCCCACCTGGCGGCGATGGCGCGTCCGGAGGACGTGGAAGACCTCCTCTGGCTGCGCGCCCAGGGCATCGAGGTGCTGCTGTCGCTGACGGAGGATCCGCCCCGGCGCGACTGGATCAACGAGGCGGGCCTGTTCCTCGTTCACGTCCCCATCGTGGACATGGAGGCGCCGACCCAGGACCAGCTGGACCACTGCGTCGCGACGATTGCAAAGGCGAACGCGCGCGGCATGGGGGTCGCCGTCCACTGCGGCGCCGGACTCGGCCGCACCGGCGTCATCCTGGCGTGCTACTTCGTGACGCAGGATCTGAGCAGCAAGAACGCCATCGCCCGCGTGCGCCGCCTGCGCCCGGGATCGATCGAGACCGCCGAGCAGGCCGCAGCCGTCGCCGCGTTCGCCCGGCGCCAGAGCAGGCAGTGACAGGCACTTCCAAAGCCCACGGGTGGCACCCCGTGGGCGAAGTACCAGGCATTGGACCCACGGGGCGCCACCCGTGAGCTTTGAATCTCCTCTCACTCCGGCGGCAGCAGCGCGCACGCCGGCACCACCTCCCGGGCAGGCCGGCGTATCCCTTCCAGGTGTTCGCGCAGGATGCGCTTTACCTCCAGTACTGCCTGCGGATGGTGGTGAACGCTCCGGTGGTTCGCCGGGATGACGATCTCCGACTCCGCCCCGTCGATGTGGGCGCTCGCGTAGGACACCACCCCGTCCGTCCCGTTTTTCCCCTCCCCGCGGCTCACCCCGATCACCGAATGGTAATGCACCCCCGGCGGCGCCGTTCGGCTCGCCAGCAGTTCCAGCGCGGGCGCGCCGGGCGTCAGTAGATCGAGGCTCGTCGGCAAGGTGATGCGTCCCGGATCGCTGCCGAGGTTCGGCCACAATCCGGGGTTCTTGCGGGCCACGTCCTCGGCCGCATTCTTGAGGCGCTCCGGCAGGCGCACGAACCGGGCCAGCAGACGGGCCGGCGGCGACGGGCTCAACTTCGAGCCGTGGTGCGGCGTCCCGAGGAAGATCACCCGCTTCACCTCCGGCTCGCGGTCGAAGTAAAAGATGCGCTGCAGCACCCGGCGCGTCCGTGGTTCGGCCTTGACCTCGGCGAACGGCTCCTGGCTGACCAGCCGCCAGAAGTCGTCGCCACTGTCCTGCGTCAGCAGCTTCGACACCAGCCCGCCCATGCTGTGGCCGACGAACACCATCTGGCCGAGCGCCTGGTCCCGCCGCTGCGGGTCGAGGTCGTTCCGCAGTCGGTGGAGGGCGCGCCGCAGTTCGGCCGCCGTCAGCGGGTAGGGGTTCCCGGTCGGGTAGAGGTAGAACCAGAACTGATAGTGCTTGCGCAGCTCCGGATCGGCACGCAGCTCGTTGAACAGCGGCGTCCACGTCAGCGGCGAGGACAGCAGTCCATGAACCATCAGCACGGGAATCTTTCCGGGCTGGTACGGCTCGAACATGTAGATACCGGCGCGGTCGCGCAGCTGGTCCGCCCGGAGGAAGCCGGTGTATTCGAGTCCGCCCAGGTCGGTCTTGCTCAGGAAGTACGCCAGCGGCGTGGTCAGGTCCGTCTCCAGCGGAACGGTGCGGCCGCCGGCGCGGACGCGGTTGATCGTCAGTGGGTTGTACAGCTGCAGCCGGCCGATACGGCGTGCTCCCAGGTCGGCGATGGTCCCCTCGAACCGGAAGAACGCCGTCACCGGAAAGCTGACCTCGCGCGGGTAGAACGCGCCCGCCGGGCCGGCCGGCGCGCTGGCGTCGCGGATGCCGATCAGCGGCACCCCCAGGCCGTAGGTGCGGAAGTGGTTGTCGAGGCCGAACACCTCGTAGTCGGCACAGAACCGCAGCGGACCGAACTCGTCCGGGCGCCAGAGGAACCCGTGGTGGTCCACCGTCAGCAGGAACCCGCGACCATCCCGGGTCGGCACGTGCAGCTGGTAGCGCGGATCGAAGCGGCCGACGCGCTGGGCGGCCCGGATGCACTTGGCCAGCCCGTTGTTGTAAAGGTCGCACGCCACCCGGAAGCGCGGATCGAACGCGGCCGGAGGCAGCGACGGCGGACACCGCGCGAGCAGATCCTTGTGGAGCGGCACAGGGCGGCCGTCGGCGCCGAGGGCGGCCGCCGCCTCGCGGACGGCGGACCTCGGACACCCCGCCGCTTTCTCCGCGAAGAGGTAGTGGTAGGCGTAGCCCGCGCAGCAGTAGTAGTGGGCGACCGCCTCGCAGTCGCCGGCCTTCTCGTCCTGCTGGCCGAGGTGGTAGCAGATCTCGGCCAGGGCGAAGAGCAGGTCCGGGCGCGGCTCCTGCACGGCGAGGGCGTGCAGGTGGAAGTAGGCGTCGTGCGGGTTGCGGTTGTAGACAGGCAGCAGGTCGAGCTGGCGCAGCGTCTGCTGCGTCCGCGGCGACAGGTCGTTCTCCTCGGCGAGGCTGGCGCGCCAGGCTGCCAGCAGCGGCGATTTGGTGGCCGACCGGACGCCGATGCCGTACGAACACCCGACCGCCGACGCCATCAGGGCGCAGGCCGCGCACGCGAGCCACAACGACAACGAACGGTTGGCGCACACCGCACCGCGAACCTCCGGGGGCAATGGCATCAGGACACGGCCCGGAGGATACGGTCGGCGAACGGGCGGTCAAGGCCGGTCTATTTCCCTTCGACGCGGCGGGGGTATAACAAGACGGCGCAACCACGGCGGGCCGGGCGAACGGGCCGGCCCGCGCGGGGCCAACCGCAGGAGGGACATCGATGAACCGATTGATGCTGGGGGCGGCCGTGCTGTTCGCGGTCGCGGGGCTGGGCGACCAGGAACGCCGGGCGGACGCGGGAGACAGGAAAGGTGACGGCGGCTGGGTGCAGCTGTTCAACGGCAAGGATCTGACCGGGTGGAAGACGCACCCGAAAAATCCCGGGAAGTGGCGCGTCGAGAACGGCATGATCGTCAGCGGCGGCGACAAGGTCAGCCACCTGTTCAGCGACCGCGCCGACTACGAGAACTTCCACTACCGCATCGAGGCGAAGATCAACGACAAGGGCAACAGCGGACAGTACTTCCGGACCAAGTTCGCGCCGAACTACCCGCCGGGATACGAGGCCCAGATCAACAGCACGTTCCCCGACCCGCAGAAGACCGGGGGCCTTTACAATCACGTTCGCATCACCGAGATGCTGGTCCCGCCGGACACATGGTTCACGCAGGAGGTGATCGCGAAGGGTAACCACATCGTCATCCTGGTCAACGGCAAGAAGGTCGTGGACTACACGGACAAGAAGAACTCCTTCCAGCGCGGCCACTTCGCGCTGCAGCATCACAGCCCGTTCAAGGACAAGACGGGCAAGGTGTACGACTGCGTGCTCCGGGTGAAGAAGATCGAGGTCAAGGAGTTGCCGAAGTAGTCCTCGGAACCCCAGGAGCAGGCGGATACCTCCCTGCGTCTGAAACTCACGGGTTGCAACCCGTGGACTTTAAACAGGCCGCGAGCGCCAGCGCACGGTCGCCTCGCTGGCGCTCGCGGCTGGTGGACACGTCCGCTGCAAGCAAATAGGCATTGGTCCCTGCCGCTGAACTCACGGCCTGGCCGCGACCCATTCGAGGTCGGCGATCACCGGCCGGTGTTCCGACCCGACCTCCGGACCGACCCAGCAGTCGCGGCACCGCCAGCCTGGGCCGGCGAGGATGTGGTCGATCCGCAGCGACGTGCGGCTGGTGTAGTACGTGTAGCCCCAGCCGAGTCCGGCCTCGGAGAAGGCGTTGGTGTACTTCGCCCAGACGGCGCCGTAAATCGTGCTGTCGGTTGGGGTGTTGAAGTCGCCGACGATCACCAGCGGGCCGGCCTCCTTGCGGATCCAGGCATCAATGGCCACGGATTGCGTGCGCCGGGCGTTACTGTTGCTCTGCAGGACATGGCCGCCGTTCCACCCGCGCTGCCGCACCGCCACGAGCCCCTCGCGCGGGCTGGCCAGGTGGAGGTTGTAGAGGCGGACCGGCCCGACGGGCGTCTCCAGGATGGCGCGGACGACCGTGTTCTTCGGCGCGGCCGGCGGTTCCAGCTCGATGAACTCGCGGATCGGGTAGCGGCTGGCCACGACGAACTGTCCGCGCGCCTGGACGTGCCACTCCCCCTCCCCGAAATCGTGCGGAGCGAAGTCTCCCGAGCAATCCTGCAGGGCGACGACGTCTGGCCGAGCGTCGCGGATGGCCGGCTTCACGCCGAATGGGTTGCGGTGGACGTTGCAGGTGAACACCCGGCACCGGAACCCATTCTTCTCCTCCTGCGCGGACAGCCGGTCCCACGGGATGCACAGCCCCATCAGCGGCCAGGCCACGACCACCCCGCCAAGGAGCAGCAGGCCGAGCATGCGCGGGCGGAACAGCACTGCTGCCAGGCCGAGGACGACCAGCGGCACGCCCCACGCCCACCGCGGCAGGAACAGGATCAGCGTCGCCGGCCACCACTGGTCGCCCTCAGTCGCCAGCAGTGCCCACACGGCGAACAACAGCAGCACGTAGAACCACGACAACCACGCGACGTCGCGACTGGCGCGGCCGTGTCGGGGGGGGGATGGTGTCTCGGGGAGGCTCATGGCGTCTGTTGCGCTGCGTTGGTGGCTGGTGAGGACGTGCCGTCCGACGACCGCCGCTGCGTGAGTCGCGGGGTCGGGCGGAAGGCGCGACCCCGGTTATCAGACCACGACGGGCGACCCGGTGCAACCCGAAACTGCCCCGGTCGCCGGCCCCGGAAAATCCGGTGACGGCCGCCCGTGGCCGGGTGTACAATCGACCGCAGGTGCTGCATTCGTCCCCCCAACCGCTCAACGGGGTAGTTCTGTCCGCCTCCGCGACAAGGGGTCTTCCCTCATGACAACCACCGACTCGTTCGCGCCTGGCCCGGGAGCAATGGATCGGCGGACCTGGCTCCGCCTCGGCGGCCTGAGCCTGGGCGCGCTCGTCAGCGGGGTCGAGCCGAGCCTGGCGCGGCTGTTCGCGGAGGAGGCGGCCCGGCCGCGAGGCTCGATCAGCCGCGATTTCTCCGTCATCCTGTTCTGGGCCAACGGCGGGCCGAGCCACCTGGACACGTTCGACCTCAAGCCGGACGCACCCAGCGAAATCCGCGGGCCGTTCCGGCCGATCCGGACCAACGTGCCCGGCATCCACATCACCGAGCTGCTGCCGCGCCTCGCCCGCATGGCCGACAGGTTCGCTCTCGTCCGCAGCCTGCGCCACAACCGGGCCGAGCACTCCGGCGGAACTCACCGCTTCCTGACCGGGTACGCGTCGGTGGCCGCCAATCTGCCGAATGCGGAGTACCCCGACATCGGGTCGATTGTCGCGAAGGAACTGGAAGGGCAGGCCGGCGAGGTGCCGGTGTACGTCGGCAACACCAGGTTTTACGGCGGCGGGCCGGGCTACCTCGGCCCCGGGTACGCCCCGTTCATGCCCAGTCCGAACCCGCTCACGGCCAGCGGCAACAACACCTACGATCCGGTTCCGCTCTACCTGACGGCAGAAAACCGGGCGAACTTCGCCCTGACGCCGGACGGCGCGCTGACCTTGCGCCGCCGTCAGGCGCTGCTCCAGACGCTCGATTCGCTGCCGCACGCCCTGGAGCGGTCCGAGCGAGTGGCCGCCTTCGACTCGTTCCAGCGGCGGGCGGTCGAGTTGCTGGCCGGCCGCCGGACGCGCGAGGCGTTCGACCTGTCGCGCGAGGATCCGCGCGTGCGCGCCCGGTACGGCAACACCGACTGGGGCAAGAGCCTGCTGACGGCCCGGCGTCTCGTGGAGGCTGGCGTCCGGTTCGTCCAGTGCCAGGCGAACAACCGCCTGCGACCACAGACCGGCCGGACGACGACCTGGGACGATCACTCCGTCAACACCCACATCTTCGAGGCGTATGCCGAGCGGATGCCGCTGCTCGACCAGGCCGTCTCGGCGCTGGTCGAGGATCTGTACCAGCGCGGGCTGGACGGGCACGTGCTGTTCATCTTCTGCGGGGAGTTCGGCCGGACGCCACGGATCGCCTACCAGGACGCGAGCCGTCGGCCCGGTCGCGACCACTGGCCGCGGGCGATGAGCGTCTTCCTGGCGGGCGGCGGCCTGCGGATGGGGCAGGTGGTCGGGGCGACGAACCCGCGCGGTGAGGAGCCGGCCAGGCGGGCGATGGACAGCAACTGCCTGCTCGCCACGATCTACCACCGCTTCGGCATCGACACCAACCGCGTCTACCACGACCGCGCGGGCCGACCGATCCCGATCCTGCAGCACGGCGAGCCAATCGCCGAACTGCTGTGACGGCGCCGGGTGTGTGCCCGGCGCCGGCGCCTATGCCCGAGAAAACGCAAACGCTCACAACGCTTTCGCTATGTTCGACAGAGAGGAATAGGTGTTTGGATGGGTGCGTGGGGATCGGCTCCCTGGGCTAATGACCTGGCTGCCGACTGGTTCGACGAACTTTTTGGAACCACCAGGTTGGCCCAGCGTGTTGAGAAGGCTTTGAACTATCGCGACCTCGAGGAGTATGCTCCCGAAATTCGGGCGGCTGCCTACATCCTCGTTGCCCTGGGGAGGAACTACATCTGGCCGGTCGATGACCTTGACCGCCATCTGAAGCTGGCTATTTCCAAGTTGGAAGCCATTCGGGAACTTCCGGACTACGAAGGCATGCCTGAGATCGACGAGGAGATTGCAATTCTCCGGTCCAGACTGAACGAGCCGAATGCCTTGGATGCTGCTGCTGAAGCTGCAAGAGCGAGGGAGGCGGCGGAAAAAGCCAGCCGAGAGAAACAGCCGAAAAAGGCCGGCAAGAAACCGAAAGGTGGAGCAGGGAAATCGAAAAAGGGTCCATCGTAACGATTCGCGCCGCACCTGGCGCTCATGGATTGTCGTGGTGTGTCGATCCCCATACAGCGATCATGAACCGGCCGAACGATCTGCTGCACCTGACCGGGGCCGCCCTCCGGTTTCTCCGCGGGCTGAAGTGCTGGGAGGCGACCCCGGCGGGTGCGTTTTTATGTTATCCACCGCAAAGGATCCATCAACTACCCGGCTTCCGCTCACCAACATTCAGAAAGGAGGTTCAACGTGTGTCTCTCCCACACACATCTTTTGAACCGCACAGCCCTCGGTATGCTCGCCCTGATCGGGGTGACGTGGCTGTTCGAGGCGTCCCCCGTCGCGGCCCAGCCGCCGGGCGGGTCGCGCCGGATCGGTCCCGACACCCGGGCCTTCCAGGCCACGATGGCGCGTCAGCAGCAGCGGCGCCAGCAGGCGGCCGCACCCCAGCCGGCCTCGCTGCCGGCGCCTGTGCCGCGTGCGCCGACGCCGGCCGGGCTCGACGTGGTCGTCACCGCCCCGGCCGCCGCCGCACCGGCCTACATCACGCTGCGCGGCCCCGACGGAGAAGTCCGGCGCTTCGCCCTCCAGGGCGGGGCGACAGCGTTCCAGACGCGGCAGATCGTCGTGCGCCCCGGTCAGTCCGTGACCGTGACCGTCCTCACTCCTTCACCCGCCAAGTAGGAGCGCTCTCCTGAGACGCCCTGCGAGGCGATCGATCAAAAAGTGGCCCCGTGAGGAGCCCCATCCTGGGGCGTCCTCGCGGGGCTTCGGTTTCTCAGCGGGTGCGGAACTGAATCGTCAGGACAGTCCGCTGGTCCGCTGCGAGTTCCACACCAATCACGATCGCGCCGGCGGGGACGTCGCGGTAGCGACACGGCCGGCCGTTGAGGAGCACTCTCGTCTCGTCGGTAATTTGCAACTCATCGTTCGGACCCGGTACTACCAGCACCGGCGCCTCCGCGGCGACGGCCGGTCGCGGTTCGCCGAAGAGATTGCTGTGCAGCGGGCGCGTGTGCCGGGGCGCCGTCCTGCTGGCTGACGCGGACGGTACGAGACAACAAAGCGCAGCAACGGCCAGAGCCATGCGGACCATCCAGGAGTCCTCCGCGTGTGACGCCGTGGGGAGAGTAATCCACCCTTCGAGCGTCCGGAGTTTGCAACTGGAGTGCCGCGGACCGGCAGAATGCGCCAGCGCATCCCAAGGCACAAGCGAATGAGCGGTTACGGCGATGTCGCCGCGGACCTGGCGGGTGGCGCGTCCCTGCGCCTTGCCTGCGAATTCGTCAGGAAATGCCGCAAGATGCAGCGAATGGCTGGTCCCCCGGACCAGCCCGGAGCGCCAGCGGCGGGGCGCCTATTTCTTCGCGGCTTCCCCTGAGGCTACCGGACCAAACGCGACGAGCCGGAAGCGGCAGCGACGGCTTTGTCAAAACGGGTGGCGCCCCGTGGCCAGATCTTCAGCGCTTCCCCCCACGGAACGCCACCCGCGGCTTGACAAATCGGTACTCAGCACCCGCGCCGCCCCTTCCTCCGGCCTCGTCACGCGCTCCGGCGCAGCGGCGGGCCGACGCGACCGAGAACGGGCCGCTCCTCGGGACGGCGACGGCGGGCCGGGCGGGCGATTTCCGCCTCGATCGCTTCCAGCCGCGGTACGAGCCCGCGCCCGTTGGCGATCTGGATGGCGAGCCCCGGCCGGGCGTTCGCCTCCAGCAGCAGTGGTCCCTCCTCCGCGTCGATCACGATGTCCACGCCGATGTAACCCAGGCCGACCGCCTCCGCCACCTGGCGCGACAGGCGCAGCACGGCGTCCCACCCGGGCACGCACAGGCCGACCAGCGGCACCCCGGTATCGGGGTGGAACTCGACGAAGCGGTTGTGCAGGACCGCGTGGTTGGTGACTCCGGTATCCAGGTCGATGCCGGCCCCGATACCGCCCTGGTGCAGGTTGGCCCGCCCGCCCGACGCCCGCGTCGGCAGGCGCAGCATCGCCATCGCCGGCCGGTTGCGGTAAAGCACTACGCGCACGTCCGGGATGCCCCGGTAGCAGTGGGCGGCGAACGCCGGGTGCAGGCACACGCGCTGTTGCAGGATCGCCTGGTCCGGCCGCCCGCCGAGCGAGTACATGCCGGACAGGATGTCGGACAGGTGCTGGCGCACCTCCTCCAGCGTCACCCGCTCGCCGTTGTGCCGCAGGTAGCCGTCACCGTCGCGGCCGACCACGACGAGGATGCCGCGACCGGCCGACCCGTTGTTCGGTTTGATGACGAAATCGGCGTGCGGTCCGATCAGTTCCGAGAAGCGGCGCAGCATCGAGTGGTACGACACCGTGGCGTAGACCCGGGGCGAGGGAACGCCGATGCGCTCGCACAGGGCGCGCATGCGGAGCTTGTCGTCCACCACCGGGTAGAGGGCACGCGGGTTGTGGTCGAGGATGCAGGCGGCGTTGCGCCGGTTCATGCCCAGGATGCCGAGTTCTTTCAGCCGGCGCGCGGCGCGGAACAGCCAGAACATATTGTCCCTCTCTTCTATCTGAAAAACCCGCGAGATGCAGTCCGTGGCCGTGGGAAAGACGGGTCACTTGGCGGAGCAGGCCGCCACCTCGTCCGCGGGCAGCACCACCGTCAGCGGCTCGTGCGTCGCCGTCGCCGCCTCGATCCGCACCGACGGCTGGGCGGCGAGGTCGCGGAACCGGAACAACTCGCTGACGCGATACCCGGTGTAGCGGCCGATCAGCAGCTGCGCCGCCATGAGCAACCCCAGCGCCTCGGGATACCGGCCGAGGAAGGCGACCACCGCGTGCAGGCTCGCCAGCAGGCTGATGGAGGCGGCAATCAGCATCGTGCCGAACAGGGTGCGGAACGACGAGGACGTACCGTCCTCCGTCTCCAGCGTCCAGAAGCGCTCGATCATCGCTACCAGGATCACCATTGGGAACAGGGAGAAGTAGCGCGTCACCATCAGGTTGAAGACGTTCGCCACCATGATGGCGGTCAGCAGCAGCAGGACGACCAGGGTGAGCAGAACGGCGGTTCGCGGCACCTGCAGAAGGTGGTAGCGGTCGAGCATCCGCCGCATGCCCCAGCCGATCAGCACGATCGAGACGAACACGACCAGCCCGGGCAGGCTGCGCAGGTCGCGGAACGCCAGGCCGATCAGGGCCGGAGCGAAGGTGCCGAAGCTGCTAATGCCGATCAGGTTGCGGTACAGGCAGATGACGAGGGCGGCCAGCGGCAGGAGCAGCAGGAACTCGGCCAGGCCGCGCTCGGACGGCGGCAGCGCGGCGAGCGCGAACCCCTGGAACAGGTGGTGCAGGGCCGACCGGGCGGGCGTCTCCTGGCCGGGCAGCGGCCGTGGCTCGACCAGGCAGGCGTAGTCGAGGTTGCGCACGTTCTGGCCGCGGACCAGCGTCATGTCACCGAATCCGAAGACGAGATACCCGGACGGGACACGCCCGCAGTAGTGGTGGAACGGGCACATTGGCATCCAGTGCTCGTTGACCCACGCCTCGACCCAGGTGTGCGCCTTCTGCTCGTTCCGCTTGCCGAGGGTCAGGCCGGTCACCAGCCGCGCCGGGATGGCGCGGCTGCGGCACAGGGCGACCAGCAGGCGGCTCTGCCCGGCGGCATCGCCGCGCCCGCTTTGCAGGCACTCCAGGGCCGTCTGCCCCTTGCCGCCCGCGGCCGGCTCGTTGGCAATCTCCTGGTCCACGAACCGGAACAGCGCCCGCGCCTGGTCGATGGGGCGGTCGAGCCCGGCCGTCAGGTCGAGGGCGAGGGTACAGAGGTCGGGGTCGTTGGGGCTGATCCCGGGCGACGCGGCGACGTACTTGCCGGGGCCAGGCTTGAGGTAGAGGTGATCGCCGAGCCGGGTCATCGGCGAACTCGGCCGGTGGACGTCCATCCGGCAGTAAAACTCGTACCGGGCCTGGAACGGTCCGCGGGCGGCGCCGAGGCGCCGCACCCACTGGATCTGGCGGCGCTCGCCGTCCCGGCCCTCGGTCGGGCGCGGGGCAAGTTTGGCGCTGTCGTACTCCTCGTTGGAGATGTGCTGCCGCCGGAAGTCGAGCGGGCAGGCGGTGACCAGGCGGGCGTCGCCGTTGGACTTGCCGCGGACGACCATCGTGACCTTGTACGTTCCCGGCCCGGCCGGCGCGTGGACCTCGTCGCCCAGCACGCAGTAGCGCGCCACCATCACACCCAGGGACAGCACCGCCAGCAAGGCAGCCGTCAGCACGCAGAGGGTCGTCCGTGACATCCTTCGTCCTTGGCCCTTGGAGGTTAGGGATTCGGGGGCAGGGGCTCGGAGGGAGGGGCAGGAGCGCGGGTCTGAGCACTCAGTACGCAGTACTCGGCCGCCCCGAATCCCCGCCCCCTACTTCCAGGCCACCCGGAACTTCAACTCTCCCGCGTCGGTCCGGCGCGGCGCCAGGAGGAGATATCCGCGGCGGGCGCGTGCGTCCCAGCGGAACACCCACCGCGATCCCGGCAGTCGCGACCGCAGCGCCGGCTCCTTGCCGGCCGGGGCGTCCGGCAGATGGACCTCCGCGAACACCAGCGGCACGAGTTGCTGAACGTCGTTGTCCCCGCGCACCTGGAGCCCGGCGAGCCGCGCGTTCGGGCGCACCTGGGCTTCGTACGGGCCGGAGGCGACCTTGCTGTGCCGATCGTCCGGCAGGGACACGACAATCGTGTTACCGCGGACCGCGTGGCCGACCGGGCGGCGCGCATCCTTCGGCGGGACAGGCCGCGGGAGCTTGACGGTCGGGTCGCCCCAGAGGGTGAAGGCCCACGCCGCACGCAGGTTGGCGCCGCCGAGCTTCGCCTCCGCCCCGAGACGCTTCTCCTTGAGGCGGGTGAAGGCGAGCAGGAAGTTCTTCGCCTGCCGCAGTGCCCCGCCGAGCGATTCCCCCTCGTACAGGAAGGCGTTGCAGAATGCCAGGGCAAACGCCCCGCCGGACGCGGAGTAGGTGCGCGTCGAGGAGCCAATCACGCCGACTGCCCCGCGCTCCAGGAACGGATGGGCCTCCGCCTCCTGGAGGGCCAGGCAGCTCTGCAGGAACACGAGCGACGGCCGCAGCGGTTCCGGCCACTGGTGGACCCGGTAATCGCGCACCAGGGTGCTGTGGTGGCCCTCCCACAGGAAGACCGTCTGCTCCGGCAGTTGCCGCCGCACGATGTCGCGCCGCGCCTGGCGGCCGAAGAGGGGCGTCGTGTCGTAGCCGACGTTGCGAAACTCGGCCGCGGTGGTGCGCGACAGCGTCTCCAGGAGAGGGAGCCCGCCGCCGGTGTTGCTGACGAGCAGCGCCTTCGGCCGCTCCCCCGGGGCGCGGCGCAGCAGCCGCGGCCGCGCCAGCATCAGGGCCACAACGTTCGGGTCCGGGTGGAACAGGCGGCCGGTCGCGAGCGTCGCCGGCTCGCCGTCGCGCGGCGTCAGCGGCTCCATCTCGATGAACGGGTCGCGGCCGCCGGGGACGGGGTTGGGGCGGCGTTCGGTCGGAATCGCCTGCAGGCTCGCGACGATGAGCAGGGCGTCGGCCTCGCGGAGAGCCGGCGCGTCGAGGGCGGCGCGGACGACCGCCTCGGCGTCCGTGCCCGCGTCGTTGGTGAGCAGCAGGGCGGCGCGGCGCTGCAGCGCCACCCACGGCGCCAGCGCCGACATTCCGCCCTTGCCCGGGTGCAAATCGGTCGGATTGGCCAGCACCAGCGCCCGAATCGGCCCGTCCTTCGCCTGCTCGCACAGGTAGGCCGCGGCCACCGCCTTCTCGTTCGCCAGATGTACGGCCCGCACGCCGGGCAGGTCGTGACAGAGCTTGACTGCCTTCCCCACCGCGACCGCCTCGACCGTGCCCCAGCCGTCCAGCCACGCCCTCAGCCGCTCGGCCTCACCGGGTCCGCCGCGGCTGACGAACAGCGGCGCGCGCAGGGCGCCGGCCAGGCAGGCCGACTGAAGCAGCAGCCGGCGCGGCGCGGCAGGCGCGACGACGACGCGCGGCGCCTGCGGGAACAGCGCGCGCTGGAGTTCGGCCGGCGGGCCTCCCTCCCAGGGGAACGACCGGGCGGCCCTGCGGTCGTAGCGCAGTTCCAGATCCCCGACGCCCTCGGGGAAGCGGCCCACCGCGATGACCTGAGCGGGCTGGAACGACTTGAAAAAGTGGTGCGTCCAGCGCGCCGAGTCCGGGGAGTCGAACAGGACGACGCCCGGATGCCCGCTCGCCTGGATCGCCGTCGTCAGGGCGACCGTCTGCACGTCGGTAAGCCGCCCGCCGAGGAAGACGGTGCCCTCGGCGCGTGGGCGGTCGGCCCCGAGAAAGCGCAGGGGCTCGACGGTGGCCGGCGTCCCGAGCGCGGGCTGGAGGACGAGCCCCAGCGGGGCGACGACCAGGGCGAGGAGGGACAATGTCAGGGCCGCTGTGCGGGACACTGGCAATCCTCTGGCGTTGGGGGTACGGGACGGGGTTCCGAGGCCCGGCCGGGGGAAACAGACGGGTGGCGCCGAACGGCACCGCTCAGGTGCGGGCGTATTATTGCGCCAAACGCCGGAAAGTTACCAGAGGAGTCCCGCCGTCAAAACCCGGTCGAACGGCCGCGTGTGCCGCTACCGCACAGTCGCGGTGTGCGGTAGCGGCACGCAGGGCGGGGCACGATCATGGGCCGGTCTGGCGGCCGACTCGCCGCAGATCTCCCGAATCCTCGTTCTGAGTGGCACTTGGGACAATTCGAGGCCGATGTGCAGGCGATGGCACGAGTCTTGCACAGGAAGTAGGCGGTCTGCAGGGGAAGACGAGCCTCGATGGCTCGGAGAACCCTCGAAAGCGCGACCGACTGAAGCCGGAGCTGTACCTTTTTCCTCCCTTGGTGGTACGGCTCCGGCTGTTTTCTTGCGCCCGTCCTGTCCCCACACCTCACCGGCGCACCCAGAACGACCAGGCGTGCGACTGATGCCAGCGCTCCCCGCGCTGACGCTGCGGGCTGGTGCGAACGCCGCGCAACGCGCCCTGAAACGAGGCCGCCCCGCCACAGTCCTGTGGCGGGGCGGGGGCACCCACGCTGCGATCGCGTCACTGAGGGGAAAACCGCGCCGCGCTTTCTTCGTGCCGCTCGTGACCTGGCGAGTTGCAGCCCGCCAGGCCGCAAGCGGCAGCAAAACCAGCCACGACGATGCCGGCTTAGTCGCAGCAGGCGTGGCCACGCGAACGACGGCTGAACAGCCCGCTCTTCACCTTGCCGGTGCCGCAGCACGCCACGGCGCAGCAGTCCGAGCCGAGGTCGCACGGGATCTGACGGGCCACCACGCGGGTGACCATCCGGCACAGAGTCACGACCTCCTCATGGGCCGTGCAGACCGGGACGCACCGGACCGCCTCGTACGGAACCATGCGGGGCACCAGGACCGTGCAGCGAACCACGCGCTGGACCGGCACGCACTGCCAGTGGGCGACGTTCACCGCCACTTCACGGACTTCCTGCCGGCAGGTATTGACGCGGACCACCGTCGGCCGCATCTCGCACACGCGGCGGCAGGTCGTCACCGGAACGCACTCCGTCACCGGACACGCCACCCAGCACTTGACGGTCTTCGTCGGCGCCGGGCACGGGTTGCAGCAGTCGTCGTAGCGGCCGCACAGCCGGCCGATCCGGTTCCGCATGGCGCGGCGGTGCGAGTAGACCTCGCGGCACTCCCAGTGCCCGCGGTCCACGGTCCGGCTCACCATCGTGGTGACGGTCTGGGAGGTGTAGTGCGGCCGCATGACGACGCGCTCCTCGACCGCCGGCACGCTCACGCACACGCGGCGAACCTCCGGGCGCATCTCGCACACCCGGTTGTACGTCGTGACGGTCTGCTCGCGGACCTCGGGCACCATCTGGCATCGGAACGCCTGGTAGCGCTCGTGCCGGTAGGTGGTGCGATGAACGGTTCGCTTCGCCTGATAGTACTCGGGAACGCACTCCGTCACATGGACGGTGCGCGTCGCGGGGGCGCACGCCGAGTCGGCGGAGCCACAGGGCGAACAACACTGATCTGCCCGCGCGGGGGAAACGACCGCGACCAGAGCGGCGGCCGCCAGCGCGGCCTTACGAACGGTGAACCGGACCATGCCTTCTCCTTTGTTGCGTTACCTGCCGATTCGCCCTGTTCCGGTAACCCTCCGGCGGGTCGAATCGAGAAAGGTCAGGATGTGACTGCACCCAACTATGCGCAATTTCGGGGCTCTGGATAAGAGAAGTTGGCGGCGGTGAGCAGAAAAAATGCCGAGGAGAATCGGGGTGTGTGCGTCACGCCGAAGAGAACGGGCGCGCGGCGGAGAGGGTTGAGTGCGGCAGTAGAGGTGGGGGCGTCGGCGCGGCCGGTCGTCTCGTGCCCCGCGGACCTGGAGCAGGCGGACCAAACGCCCTGCGTCTGAAGCCTACGGGTTGCAACCTGTGGATTTTAAACAGATTCCAGCAACAGACCAGGAGTTTTGTCCGCCCGCACCTGGAAGGGCGTGCGCTGCGGCAGGAGGAACCCCACGACAAGAACGGCTGCGGAGGATACATTTATCCCCCGGGCGAACCTGCTGCCGCAGCGCGGGCGGCGACCGTGGCCGAATGGGAGGGGGACCATGCAGCTGTGCAAGGTGCAGACCGAGGACGGCAAGACCCGGGTGGGCGTCGTCGCCGAGGGGCACGTCCGCTTCCTGGACCTGGAGGACTACGTCGGCCTGCGGAGCCTGAGCGACGTCCTCCACTCCGACAACCCGGCAGGCGTCGCCCGCGACCTGATCGACGACGCGGCGCCGAACGTGCCGCTGGGGAACCTGACCGTCCTGCCACCCCTCGACCGGCAGGAGGTGTGGGCGGCCGGCGTCACATACCGGCGCAGCCGCCAGGCGCGCGAGCGTGAGTCGGCCGAGGCGGGCGGGGCGAGCTTCTACGACAAGGTCTACCACGCGGCCCGGCCCGAGCTATTTCTCAAGGCAACCCCGCATCGGGTCGTCGGTTCAGGCGACCGGGTGCGCGTCCGCCGCGACAGCAAGTGGAGCGTGCCCGAGCCGGAGCTGGCGCTGGTCCTGTCGCCGCGGCTGCGGCTGGTCGGATACACGATCGGCAACGACATGAGCGCCCGCGACATCGAGGGCGAGAACCCGCTGTACCTGCCGCAGGCGAAAGTTCACGATCGGTGCTGCGCCCTGGGGCCGGCGATCACGCTGGCCGAGGCGATGCCGCCGCCGGAGCAGATCGCGATTCACCTCGCGATCGAGCGCCGCGGCCAGAAGGTGTTCGAGGGCTCGACGCGCATCTCGGAGATGGCGCGGTCGTTCGCGGATCTGATCGAGTGGCTCGGGCGCGAGAACAGCTTCCCCGCCGGCGTGATCCTGCTGACCGGAACCGGGGTCGTCCCGCCGGACGATTTCACCCTCGTCGCCGACGACGTCGTCAGTATCGAGATCACCGGCATCGGCCGCCTGACGAACGTGGTCGAGCAGGGAGGCTGAGCACTTCGCGCGGGGCCGACCACCGGCGCGAACCTTGACGCCCGGTGGCCGGTAATCTGTACCGGATATACCGGCCGCACCCCGCCCCCTCCGGCGCGAAAGGCAACCTTCCCTCCATGCCCCTGCACCGCCGCACGCCCGCCGGCCGAAAGGTGAGAGTGAAGGCAGGCGGCGCGAGTGCGCGGCCCGGGCGCGCCGCGCCTGCCGGTGGAGGGTGCAGCCATGCGCGGGATGTGGAAGAGTGGGCTCGTGGCCCTGGTGCTGACGTGGCAGCCAGCTGCCGCGCCCGGCCAGCAGTCCCAGGGGTGGCGCACCGGCGCGCCGACCGCGTTCGCCACCCACGGCCAGGCGCAGCAGCCGACGCGCCTGCGCAGACCGGTCCCGCTCGACCAGGCCAGTTCCGCGCCGGTCGAGTCGGCTGCCCAGTCCGTGCAGCCCGCGGCGTACCCGCCGGAGACAGACAGCCCCGTGCGGCGCTTTGTGCGGGCACAAAGCCCCGACTTCTCCGTCGGCAGCGGCCCGGGCCAGATCCCGCCGCCGCCCCCGCCCCCGCCGCCCCCGCCCCAGGGGTTGCCCCCCCGCACGCCCGGCGAGGCGTACTTCTGCGGCCAGGCCACCAGCACGAGCAAGGCCGGCCCCTTCGCCACCGCCGTCGAGGGCATCGGCGGGTTTCTCGCTCCGGGCGGGGAGCGCGGATGCTTCCAGAGCGATCATGCGTTCGACCAGATGATTTCCCCCGTGACCGCCCCGTTCCTGTCGCAGGATCCGCGGTCGCTGACCGAAATCCGGCCGATGTTCATCTGGAACAACACGCGCGGCTCGACCGCGTTCTTCAACGGCGGGGACGTCTTCTTCTTCGGCGCGCAGGGCCGGCTGGCGATCACGGAGCGGCTGTCGCTGGTGATCAGCAAGCTCGGCTGGGTCCGGACCGACGTCAATCAGCCGAACGATGAGTTCCAGAGCGGGTCCGGGTTCGCGGAGTTGTGGCTCGGGCCGCAGTTCGCCTTCATCCGCTGCCCGGAGACGAGCACGATCCTCTCCGGCGGGCTCATGTTCCAGATCGCGTCCGGGAGCAGCCGCGTCTTCCAGGACACCGGCGACCTGACCCTCGCCCCTTACCTCAGCTTCGGCCAGAGTTTCTTCAAGACGGAGAGCGGGAGTCTCAACTTCCTGAACACGACCGGGTACGCATTCTCGACCGACAACCAGCGGAGCGACTACTTCTACAGCACGTTCCACCTCGACTACGGTATCTGCAATCGCTACTACCCGCTGATCGAGCTGAACTGGGTGCAGTACACGCAGAACGGCGGAGCCCGCAACCTGAGCTACGAGGGGCGCGACATGATCAACTTCGGGTCGCGCGGCATCGCCGGTCGGACCGATCTGTCGCTGGCGGTCGGGGCGCGAATCAAGATCTGCGAGGGCATCCAGTTCGGCGGCGCGGTCGAGTTCCCGCTGATGAATGAGGCCAGCATGGACAACTACCGCCTCGTGTTCGACATGATCTTCCGGTATTGATGCAGGCAGCAAGGAACCTGATGTACAACGGTGTTGGGTAAAGTCTACGGGTGGCGTCCCGTGGACTTTACCCATGCCATTGCACACTCCCTCCTTGACCCTGCGCGGCGGTCACGCGGCAGCTGTTCCTGGACGATGTCACCAACGCCGCCGGCACGACGTTTCTCGCCCTGCCGCTCAGCTGCTGCCGCTGCCACGACCACAAGTTTGACCCGCCGACCACCGGACGGCGCCTCGCGTTCGCGCGCTGGGTGGCGAGTACCGACAACCCGCTGACGGCGCGGGTCATGGTCAACCGCATCTGGCAGGGCCACTTCGGCACCGGACTGGTCGCGACCAGCAACAACTTCGGCAAGATGGGCAAGCGACCGACGCACCCCGAGTTGCTCGACTGGCTGGCGCGCCGGTTCGTCGAGGGCGGCTGGAGCGTCAAGGCGCTGCACCGGCTGATCGTGCATTCCGCGACCTACCGCCAGAGCGGCGCGCGCCCCGACATGGCTGCCGTGCGCCGTATCGACCCGCAGAACCACCTGCTCGCGTACTTCCCGCCGCGCCGCCTCACCGCCGAGGAGGTGCGCGACAGCGTGCTGGCGGTCGCGGGCGAGCTAAGTCAGACGGCTGGCGGGCCGCAGGTGGTCCCGGAGATCAACCGCGCCGTGGCGCTGCAGCCGCGGCAGATCATGGGCGCGCTGGCGCCAATCTACGAGCCTTCGCCGCGGCGGGCGCAGCGCAACCGTCGCACGATCTACACGGCCCACCTCCGCACCCTCGCGAATCCGCTGCTGGAGGTGTTCAACGCTGCCGGCACCGAGGCATCCTGCGAGCGCCGCGACGAGAGCACCGTCGCCCCGCAGGCGCTCGCGCTGTTCAACGGCCAGTTCACGCACGACATGGCACTGGCAATGGCCCGGCGGCTGGAGCGGCTGGGCGGCGGCCGTCCCGGACAGATCGAGCAGGCATTCCGCCTCGTCTACGGCCACCCGCCGTCGGCGCGCGAGCGAGAACTCTGCCTGGCGCACCTGGAGAAGATGCTCGCCCACCACCGCCGGGTGCAGCCGGTACGCGAGGAACTGCCGCGGCAGATCGCGCGCGAGCGGATCGCCGAGTTCAGCGGGGCAACGGTCCGCATCGTCGAGGACTGGGATCCGGCCGGCTACGAGCCGAACCTGAAGCCGTGGGACGTGCCGGCCGAGACGCGCGCCCTCGCCGAGGTGTGTCTGGTGCTGCTGAACAGCAACGAGTTCCTGTACGTCCACTAACCCGGGCCTGCCCTCATTGAAACCGCAAGCGGCCAGCGCTTTCGCCGCCGGGAGGAGATCATGGAGCACAAGCCAGCACCCGCCGCCAGGGACCGCCGCGAGTTCCTGTTCTACCTCGGCGCCGGACTCGGAAGCGTCGCGCTGACGGCGCTGCTGGCGGACGACACGGCGCGGGCCGGGCCGCTCACCGCCCGCCGCCCGCACCACCCGGCCCGCGTCCGCGCCTGCATCTTCCTGTGCATGGAAGGCGGCCCGAGCCACATCGGCACGTTCGACCCCAAGCCGGCCCTGCGCCGCCTGCACCTTGACGACCGCCGGTCACGGCCCACAATCGTAACCTGGCGGGCTCAGGCGAGGGAGCCGGCAAGCAACTGTGAGGATCCCATGACGCCGTTCGCGCATCACATCGAAGTCGAGCTATTCGACATCGTCCGCATCTGCCCGGAAACGCCAATGGAACACGCCGCTGCGTTCGCCGTCACCGCGGCCCTCCTGGGGCTGGTGGTCTACGGAACCTACGCGGCGATCCGCGACTTCCGCGGCTGGCTGCGCCGCGGCAAGGAGCGGCCGACCGTTGCCTGACACCTCAAGCAAGGACAGGCGACCTGGGGTGTCACGGGTTTCTGGAAAGTCCACGGATGGCGCCCCGTGGAGCCAGGTGCCAGGAACCTGGCTCCACGAGGCGCCACCCGTGGGCTTGGCAAACTCCTATTGCCCTGAAAGCCCTGGTAGGCCCGCGAGCCGCGCGGGCGTGTGCCGCCGCTCCGGCGACCACCGGGCCGAACCTGCTACAATAGCGTTCGCCCCACCCCCTGGAGAGCGCCTCGGCCATGCCCCGCAACCTGATCCTCGGCACTGCCGGCCACATCGACCACGGCAAGACGTCGCTCGTCAAGGCTCTGACCGGCATCGACTGCGACCGCCTGCCCGAAGAGAAGGCCCGCGGCATCACCATCGATATCGGCTTCGCCACCCTCGACCTGGGCGACTTCCGGCTGGGCATCGTTGACGTGCCCGGCCACGAGCGCTTCATCAAGAACATGCTCGCCGGCGCCACCGGCATCGATCTCGCCGTCCTCGTCATCGCCGCCGACGACTCGATCATGCCGCAGACACGCGAGCACCTGGAAATCCTCCGCCTGCTCGGCCTGCGCCGCGGCCTCGTCGCGCTGACCAAGTGCGATCTTGTCGATGAGACGACGCG
This sequence comes from Gemmataceae bacterium, assembly GCA_020847555.1. Next base: position 43,274 of record JADLBT010000349.1, on the reverse strand, counting down.
CGAGGTGGTCGAGCTGGAGGTTCGCGACCTCGTCAAGGGCACGTTCCTGGAGAGCGCGCCGATCATTCGCACGTCGGCGTACACCGGCGAAGGCATTCCCGAACTGAAGGCCGCGATCACCGAGATCTGTCGGGCCGTCGAGGGTTCCCCCGCACCCCCCTGCCCCCCTCTCCCACCAGGGGAGAGGGGGGAGACGGGTTCAGACGCCGGACCATCACCCAGCCGCTCCACCTCTACTGCTCCCCCCTCCCCCCTCGTGGGGGAGGGGGAGTGGTTCCGCATGGCGATCGATCGCTCGTTCATCGTGCAGGGCCACGGGACCGTGGTGACCGGCTCGGTGACCGCCGGCAGCCTGCGCGTCGGGGACGAGGTCGAGTGGCTGCCGCGCGGCGAGCGGGTGCGCGTGCGCTCCCTGCAGAACCACGATGCGCCCGTCGAGGAGGTCCACCGCGGGCAGCGGGCGGCGATCAACCTGGCCGGCGTCCACCACGAGGACGTCCACCGCGGGCAGGAGGTCGCGACGCCCGGCTACCTCATCCCGTCGCGCGTCCTGACGGTCCGGCTGCACTGCCTGCGCGACGCTCGGCGGGCGATCAAGCACCGCGCCCCGGTGCGCTTCCACGTCGGCACGGCGGAGGTCATGGGCGCGGTGTCGCTGCTGGACTGCGACACCGTGCAGCCGGGCGAGTGGGGTCTGGCGCAGGTGTTCCTCGACGAGCCGGTGACGGCGACCTGGGGCCAGCCGTTCGTCGTCCGCGGACCGTCGGCGACGCACACGCTCGGCGGCGGCCAGGTGCTGCAGCCGGTCGCGAAGAAGGTACGGCGGCGCCACCTGGAGATCCTCGAACGGATCGAGAAGCTGTGGACCGGCGACGCGGAGCAGCGGGCGCTGACGGTCGCCTGGTTCGGCGGGTTTTCCGGGTTCAGTGCCGCGGACCTGGTGCGCGGCGCCAACGTCGGACCGAACCAGGCGCAGGCGCTGATTGCGAGGCTGCGCGAGCGTGGCGACCTGGCCGAGGTCGTCATCAGCCCGGCCCGGCGCGTACTGCTGCACCGCGACATGATCGGGGAGCTGGACGAGCGCATCCTCACCGCGCTCGGCCGGCTCCACGAGGAATTCCCGCTGATGACGGCTCACGACCGGCAGAAGGTGCAGTCACACCTGGATTACGTCGGCGACGATGCCCTCGTCCACGCGGCGGTGGACCGACTTATCAAGCAGCGCAAGGTGGTCGGCGACCTGCGCCGGGTGGCGCGGGCGGACTTCAAGCCGAAGCTGAGCGCCAGCCTGCGCAAGCTGAAGGACAGGGTGGTGGCGGCTTACCAGGAGGCGGCGTTCACCCCGCCCGAGCCGGCGAGCTTCGCGGGCGCCGCGGGTGGCAACGCCGCGAACCTGAAGGATCTGTTCGACGTGTGCGTCGCCGAGGGCTATCTGGTGCCGGTCGGCGGGGACGTCTACCTGCACGCCGAGGCGGAGGCCGAGATGCGGCGGCGCCTCGCGGAGCGACTGGCCGGCAACGCCACCGGCCTGACGGTGGCGGAGATCCGCGATCTGCTCGGGACGACGCGCAAGTACGCGGTGCCGCTGTGCGAGTACCTCGACCGGGTCGGCGTCACGCGCCGCGAGGGCGACCTGCGTCTCCTCGCCACGCTGCCGCCCGTCTGACGGAAGCGTGCCAGGAGGTCGAAGCCCCGGGGCGCCGTGGGCGCCCCCTCCGGCACTTCGCCCCCGGCCCTCCAACTTCTGGTCGTCCTGCCCTTGACACGAAGCCGCGCTCGCGTTATCCCTCCCCCTCCCCAATTGCGTGATCATGACCTGACGCTCCGAGGGAAGACCCAATGAGTGGGACGGCCAACGTCACCGACAAGGTTCCTTCGCCAGCGTGGTATCGGCTCCTCGTCCTGGCGGGGCTGGTTGCCGCCGCGGGCCTGCTGGCGAGCACGGCGTGGGCGCAGGCGCCGCAGGAACCCGTTCTGGTCGGCGACGTCGTCGTCCACGGGCTGCGGACGATCTCCCAGGATCAGGTCAAGGCGCACCTCAAGACCATCCCCGGGCGCGAGTACAACCAGGCCGTCCTGGAGGACGATATCCGGCGCCTGGCCGAGACGCGCTGGTTCCAGCGCATTCACCCGGTCCGGTTCGAGACGCTGACTGATGGCCGGCTCAACGTCCACATCGTTGTTGAGGAACCGCCGACCGTCGTCCGCGAGGTGATCTACAAGAACGCCCACCACGCCAAGCCGGCGGACCTCGACGAGGTGTCCCGCGTCAAGCGCGGCGCCCCGCTCAACCCGTCGCTGAACGTGCGGGCGTGCTACGAGATCCAGGAGTTCTACCGCAAGAAGGGCCGGTTGCTGGCCAACTGCACCCTGGAGGAGGGCCGCAACCCCGGCGACCAGCGGGTGGTGTTCAACATCAGCGAGGGGCCGGTGCTGAAGATCCGCGCCATCCGGTTCACCGGCAACCACACCCTCGCGACCGCCGGCCGCCTCAAGACCCAGATCGACAGCCGCAAGGCCTGGACGCCGCTGCGGCTATTCACCGGCGACTACCACCCGCCGGTGGTGGAGAACGACGCGCTGAAGCTCGAGGAGTACTACAAGGCCAACGGCTACCTGGACGCGCGCGTCACCCGCGAGGTCATCCTCAACGAGGACATGCGCAGCGTGGACGTCGTCTTCCACATCCACGAGGGGATGCGCTACCGCGTCCAGGACGTGACGGTCGAAGGCCCCAAGCAGCTGAACCGAGATCTCGTGCAGAGCATCCTCCGGGTCAAGAAGGACGACCTGTACAGCGAACCGGCCGTCGAGAACGACCTGCGCAACATCCAGGATCTCTACGGCTACCGCGGCTACCAGGTGCTCGCCGACAAGAAGCTGTTCGTCCCCGACCCGGAGAAGGAGCCGGGCGTGGTGCGCGTCCACTACGACGTGGTGGAGCGTGGGCCGGCGAAGGTCGGAACGATCGAGGTCCACGGCAACACGGTGACGAAGGACCGGGTCATCCGCCGCGTCCTCCAGCTCTACCCCGGCCAGACGCTCAGCTTCCCGGCGGTCCGGCAGGCCGAGAAGGATCTGATGCGCCTCGGCATCTTCGAGACGAACCCGGAGAAGGGAACCCGGCCGACAATCGTGGTGAGCGAGCCGGAGAGCCCGGACAACCCGTACCGCAACGTGGACGTGTTCGTGACCGAGCAGCCGACCGGCAGCCTGATGTTCGGCCTGGGCGTCAACTCGGACGCCGGCCTCGTCGGCAGCATCGTGCTCAACGAGAAAAACTTCGACATCCTGCGTCCGCCGACCAGCATCGAGGACATCTTCAACGGCCGGGCGTGGCGCGGCGGCGGGCAGGAGTTCCGGGCGGAGGCGGTCCCCGGCACCCAGCTGCAGCGGTACACCATCGCCCTGCGCGAGCCGTACCTGTTCGACCTGCCGCTGAGCCTGAGCCTCAGCGGGTACTATTACGACCGACTGTACAACGAGTACACGGAGCGGCGCGTCGGCACGCGGGCCACCCTCGGCTATCAGCTGAATCGGTACTGGAGCATCACGGGCGGGGCGCGGCTGGAGAACGTCAGCGTCCGCGACGTGTCGCCGTTCGCCCCGCCGGACCTGCTGGACGCCCGGGGGGACAGCCTGCTGTTCGCGCCGCGCGTCAGCGTCGTCCGCGACGACCGCGACTCGTTCCTGCGGCCCACGGAGGGCGGGCAGATCGAGGGGTCGTTCGAGCAGGTGCTGGGCGATTACACGTTCCCGGTCGTGAGCCTGGAGGCGAGCCGGTACTTCACGACGTTCCAGCGGCCGGACGGCAGCGGCCGGCACGTGGTGGCGCTGCGCAGCCAGGTCGCATGGGCGGGCGACGATGCCCCGGTGTTCGAGCGCTTCTACGCCGGCGGATTTCGCAGCCTGCGCGGCTTCCAGTTCCGCGGGGTCGGGCCGAACATCAACGGGTTCATGGTCGGCGGCAACTTCATGTTCCTGAACAGCGTCGAGTACCAGGTGCCGATCAAGGCGAACGATCAGCTGTACCTGGTGGCGTTCGTGGACTCGGGCACGGTCGAGCAGGACGTGGAACTGACGAACTATCGCGTGTCGGCGGGCTTCGGCGTGCGGGTCACGGTGCCGATGATGGGTCCGGTGCCGATCGCGCTGGACTTCGGCTTTCCGATCGTCAAGGCGGAGGGCGACCGCGAGCAGATCTTCGCGTTCTACGTCGGCCTGTTCCGGTGAGAGCGGTCAGCGGCAAGCCCACGGGACGTTACCCGTGGGTCTTGGCCTGCGCAGCGAAACGCCGGGGTTCGCTGCAAGTTCCAGGAGCAGTTCGCGATTTCCTCTGAGATCGTTTGTATGCTCCTGCGGTCGGGCAGCGGACCCCGGCGATGGTAATTCTACCTGCAACGACCTGCGCCGACCAGCCCGGAGGCGCCAGCGCCCGGCGCTGGCGCCTCCGGGCTGGCAGGTCGTATGACGCCCCTCACTCCCCTTCCAGGTCCGTGTCGCGCAGGTCCGTCACGAACATGTGGCCCGGCTTGTGCGTCAGGAGCAGCGGCGGCCGCGCCTCCATCGCCACCGCCTGCGGCGTCACCCCGCACGCCCAGAAGACCGGCACCTCGCCCGACCGCACCTCGACGGCATCGCCGAAGTCGGGCCGGGCCAGGTCGTGAATCCCGAGGACGTCCGGGTCGCCGAAATGGATCGGCGCTCCGTGCGCCCGCGGGAAGCGCGAACACACCTGCACCGCCCGCACCGCCTGGGCCGGCGTCAGCGGCCGCATTGACACGACCATCGGCCCGCGAAAGACGCCCGCCGGCCGGCACGGGACGTTCGTGCGGTACATCGGCACGTTGCACCCGGCCTCGACGTGGCGCAGCGGCAGTCCCGCCTGGAGCAGCGCGTTCTCGAACGTGAACGAACACCCCAGCAGGAAGCCGACCAGGTCGTCGCGCCACAGGCCGAGCAGGTCGTGCGGCTCATCGACCGGCTCGCCGTGGCGGTAGACGCGGTAGCGCGGTACGTCGGTGCGCACGTCGGCGCCGGGGGCGACGAGGCGCGGCTCGGGACTGCCCGGCTCGGTCACGTCGAGGAGCGGACACGGCTTCGGATTGCGCTGGCAGAACAGCAGGAAGTCGAACGCCAGCTCGCGCGGCACGACGACGAGGTTCGCCTGCACGTAACCCGGCGCCAGGCCGGAGGTGTGCGACGTCAGCTCACCGGCGCGGGCCAGCCGGCGCGCCGTGGCGCCGTCGGCGATGCGCGAAGGGTTGTTCATATGCTCATGCCCTCATGATCTCGCCAAGCCGGCGCAGCGGCGCGGCGTACTGCTCGAACGACAGCCCATCGACCGTTGGCGTGAACTCGCCGGTCACGCCATCGACCAGCGGCCCTGCCTTCACCATCGTCCCGAGAATGCTGAGTTCGCGATCCGGATCGAACCAGTCGGCCGGCGGAGTGATCCCCTTGACGGCAGCAACGCCGCAGGCCAGCGCGTACGCCCCCCAGTTGCTCACGCCCGCGACGATCAGGTAATCGGTCGCGATGCGGCACGCGATGACGGCGCCGTTGGGGATGTTCGCACGGATGACCGACCAGGGAACCTTGCCCATGCCGATCTCGTTACCGCCGTCGCCGACACCGAGGGTGACGACGTGCGCCGCGTCCCGCTTCGCCTGCTCGAACAGAAGGTGGGCGGGGCTCGTGTGGCCGGTGATGTCCACGCCGCGCATCGTGTGGCAGCGATCCCGGTGCTCACGCGGCACCTCGTGGGCGAAGTCCCGCAAGCTCGGACCCGGCAGGCTGTCTGCTCCTGCCCCGGTCTGAACGGACGCCGTCGTGTGGCTCGGCCCGACGCGCTCCAGCGCGAGCAGGTGCGTCAGCCCGACGGTCGCGCGCGCGAACGTTTGCCAATCGACCTGAAGAAAGGCATCCCACGGATGACCCGGCGGCGGGACCGTCATCAGCCGCACGTCGCCGCCCGCGCCGCACGCCGTCAACCCGGCGGCCAGTGCCGGGCGGCAGAAGCCGTCTGTTACGAGCGCTACCCGCACGCCCAGCGCCGGCAACGTCCGCGCGAGGTAGACGGCGCCGAGCGGGCCGTCCGTCTCGCCGTACCCGGCCGCCGGGATGAAGAAGCCGGTAACGACGCCAAGTATCGGGGCCGGGTGGACGGCGAGCGACCGGCACGCGGCGGCGAAGTCGTCCGGACAGGCGTTAATCAGGTTCGCATGCGGGTCGCGTGCCAACCCGCGGTCTCCCACGTCCTGCTGGATTGCGTCGCGGATCGCACGAAGTTTCTCGTCAACATTCATGAGCGGGCCGGGGGAGGAAGGAGGTAGGCGAAGCGCCCGCGCCAGTTGCGGGGCACGTCGGCGGTCAGGGTGACCGGCTCGTAGCGCACCGGGTGCAGGAACGTCAGTGCGCGGGCGTGCAGGGCGATGGCGCCGCCCATCGTGCGAACGGACCCGTACTTCGCGTCGCCGTAAATCGGGTGGCCGTGGTGGGCGAGCTGGACGCGCAGCTGGTGCGTGCGGCCGGTCTGCGGCCGCACCTCCAACCAGGTCAGCCCGCCATACGACCCCTTGTGCTGAAAGTGCAGCAGCGCCTGCCGCGCCCCGTGTGTACGCGGCTCCACCACCTCGACACGCCCGGCGTTCGTATCCTTCAGCAGCCAGTCTTCCAGCGTGCCGGCCGACGGACCCACGTCGCCCTCGACGACGGCCCAGTAGATCTTCTCGACGGTGCCCTCGCGGAACTGCTCGGCCAGGCGCGCCGCCGCCTTGCTCGTGCGAGCGAACAGGAGCACGCCGGAGACGGGCTTGTCGAGCCGGTGGACCACCCCGAGGTAGACGTTGCCGGGCTTCTGGTAGCGCTCCTTCAGGTACGCCTTGACGGCCCGGTCCATCGTCTCCTCGCGCCCCTGAAAGTGCGTGGCGGGCACGCCGCTTGGCTTGGCGACCGCGAGGCAATGATTGTCCTCGTACAGGATGTCGAGCGGCGGCAGTTCCATGCGGTGCCCCGTGAGGTGCCGGCCCGGCCAGGTCGTGTCAGGAACAACGAGCATGCTCGTCCTATTCTAACTATAACCCTCGTCCCGGGCGTCCCAATTGGTAATTGCCGGCGACGCCGGCTTGGGCTACGCTGCTGGAAACCACCACCCCCTGACGGGAGGAGCCCGATGAAGCACATCCTGACCTGGTCCCTCCTGCTGCTTGCCGTCCCCGCCGCCGCCGCTCAGGGGGACAGGGGCAGCAAGAAGGATACCCCTCCCGACGGCCTCAAGGCGCTCCGGCACGCCGATCCGAACGTGCGCTACAACGCCGCCGACCTGCTCGTGCGGCTCGGCCCGGTCGGAAAGTTCGCGGCGCCGGCCTTGCGCGAACTGCTCCAGGACAGGGAGGCGCGCGTGCGCGTCAAGGCGGCCGAGGCGCTGTGGGCCGTCGAGCGCCCGACAGTCCGCACCCTGCTGCCGGTGCTGCTGGCGGGGCTGAAGGAGAAGGAACCGCTCGTGCGCATCAATGCCCTGGTGGTGCTGGGGCGGATGGGCTCGGCGGCGAAACCCGCGTTGCCAGTGATCGGCCAGGCGCTGACGGACAGGGACACCGCCGTGCGCCTGGAGGCGATCCTGACGCTCGGTGAGATCGGGCCGGTCGCGAAGGCGACGGTGCCGGCCCTGCTGAAGTCGCTCGACGACGACAAGCTACGTCTGTTCGAGCCGATGGTCGCGGTGACTCTGAGCAACATCGGCGCTTCCGCTGTTCCGGAGCTGACGAAGGCGCTGGGCGACAGAGACGACCGGCGGCGCCGGACCGCCGCCTACGCCCTGGCGCTGCTCGGGCCGAAGGCGGTGGAGGCCGTCCCCGCCTTGACGAAGGCCCTCGGCGACGACGAATCGGACGTGCGCGCCTGGGCGGTGCGGGCGCTGGGCAAGATCGGGGAGGGTGCGAAGAGTGCGCTGCCGAAACTGCGGGCGGCGCTGCAGGACCGGGACGCCCTGGTGCGCCTCAACGCGGCCCTCGCCGTCAGTCAGGTGGGCGGCGGGGCGGAAGGGTTGTCGGTGCTCACCAAAGCGCTGAAGAGCGACTCGGCCTACCAGCGGGAGCAGGCCTGCGTGGCGTTGAGCGAGTTCGGGGCGAAGGCAGCGTCGGCGGTCCCCATCCTGATAGTCACCCTGGAGGATAAGGAACCGAAGGTGCGAGCCTTCGCGGCCGCGGCGCTTGGGAAGCTGCCGGCGAACAAGGCCGGGGCGGCGCGGCTGGAAAAATTGCTCGCGGATCCTGACGAGGGCGTTCGCCTCAACGCGGCCCGGGCGCTCTGGAGGCAGGCAGATCCACAGCAGCGCGAGAAGTTGCTCGATCTCATGGCCGCGGGACTGGGGAACGAGCGCCCGTCGATCCGCAAGCAGGCGGCGGTGGTGATTGGCGACCTCGGGGAGAGTGCGAAGGCGGCGGTGCCGGGGCTGCTCGGGGTGCTGCGCGACCCGGACTTCTCGGTACGCCGGGCGGCGGCCGCCGCCCTGCGCCGCATCGACCCGGCCGCGGCAGACCGAGCGGGCGTGCGGTGAGGTTTCGCGCAGGGTTGACGCGAACGGCGCCCGGAGCGCCAGCGACGGACTGGTCCGACGGATCATTCGTGCGCGGCTGGTATTGCCGCGCCCTCCTCGACCGCGATACCGACAGCGCCGACGCACGGCACCAGCAGACACCGGCACTCCGGGCAGGCGACCGCGTTCCGGGCGGCCCGCTGCTGCGTCGCCTGGGGCGCGCGCCACTCGCTCGCGGGCGGCACGCGCGGCAGGAACTCGCGGAAGTACCAGGGAAGCCAGCCACGGAGGCGCTCCGCAACTCCGGTCGGGTCGTCCTCGAACCGAAAGCGGTGCCGGCCGACCGTGAGGACGAACCCGCCCTCGCGCTGCTGCACCTCGATGCGCCGCGGTTCCTCGGCAAAGAAGACCCCCGCCAGGCAGACGCCGCGGGCGGTGACGCACGGTCCCTCCCCACCGGGCGGCGCCAGCAGCAGGTCGGGGAACTCGGCCAGCAACGCTTCCCCCTCGCCCGGCCGGTCCGCCAACTCGAACACACTCGCTGCCTCTCCCGCCGCTCCCCGGGGGCGCGCGTCGCCGAGCGACCAGAGGGCCAGCAGTCGGGCCAGTGCGGCGGGATCAGTGGACGGCAGGAGTGCCCCCAGCACGTCGCAGCCACGCCCGGCCTCGGCCAGGTCGAGCGGCCCCAGCCCCGCCTCGAAGGCGCGGGCGCACAGCAGCACGCTCAGCCGGCGGCGCTGGCCCGGTGTCCAGACGGTCGCCTCGGCCGTGCCGAGCAGGGCCGCCGCGTACCCCAGCGGGAGTTCTCCGGCCACGCACCGTACCAGCCGGTCGGCCAGTTCGGGCACCGGATCCTCGCCGCGCCGTCCGCACTCCTCGGCGGCGAACCGGGCCAGGATCCCGGCGCAGAGTGACCGCGCGCTGTCACTGCATGCAGTCTCATCCGCTGCCGCACAGGCGGCGTGGAGCGGGGCGCCCCGCGCCACCGCGTCGCCGCGATCTCGGCTCGCCTCGGCCAGACCGGCCGCCAGCGCCAGACCCTCGGGGGTGAAGCCGCCACGATGAAGGCGCGGACCCAGGACTGCCCAGGCGTGGTTCACCGCGCGCGGGCGCGGGTCGGACGGCGGCCGCCACAGGAGCGGGACCACCAGGGCGAGGAGCAGCCCCAGTCCGCCCGCCGCAGCCGCTGGCGTCCAGGGCGGCAGCTCCCATGCCGGATCCAGGAGGGCCGGTTGCAAGTACGCCAGCACGCCAGCCGCGACGAACCACGGCAGCGTCAGGAGCAGCCACGCCCCCTTGCGCGTCCACCAGCGCCCCGGCTCGCGCCCACGGTAAATCCAGCCAGTCGGTCCCTTGACGTCCAGCCGGTAGCGCAGCCCGCCGTCGCGCACCTCGACCCGGTAGCCGCCGGACGAGAGGCCGCGCTTGCCGACGTACACGGCGGCGGGCGGCTCGAACCCGCGCGGCGGGACCGGGCCGTAGCAGCGCGGACAGAGCGACGCCCCCTGCCGTCGCGCCTCGGCCCCCAGCGCCTTCCGCGCGTCGGCGTCGTCCACCCCCTGTCGCAGGAGGAGGCGTTGCAGCTCCAGCGGGCCGCGCTTCGGATCGAGACGCAGCGCCAGCTCGCGGCAGCGGTGGAGGACGTCGGCATCCTTCTCCAGTTTGTAATCCTCGATCCAGTCGCCGAGCACGCGCCACGGCTCCCGAACGCGCCGGCCGTCCAGCATCAGCCGGTGCTCGCGCCAGACGTGTTCGGCCATCTCCGGCCGCACCAGCTCGACGCGGCAGCGCGGGCAGGACATGCGGATCTGATCCTCCAGCTCCGCACACAGGTCGTCGATGGCCTCCGCCTGGCCGACACGCCCCTCCAGCCGGTGCAGCCGCTCGATCGCGACCGTCTTGGCCACCCCGGCGATGTACACCTGCAGCACGCCCCGAGCGGCCGGCCCAGTCTTGCCGGCGGTGCGCAGCAGGGCGGCCGTCGCCGCGTCGCGCGTCTCGCGGGGCAGGCGTCGGTCGGCCAGCAACGGCTTGACTGCCTCGACGGCCTGACCCGGCAAAGGCGGGGCTGCCCGCGCGACGACTTCCAGGGCGAGCAGGATGGCGGATACCTGCAGCGCCTGCGTGCCTCCCGTGGCGGCCAGTGCCGGGACGAGCCGGGACGCGCTACCGTCGCGGGCGATCGCCTCCGCCATCGCCCCGGCGACCTGCCCCCGCTCCGTCGCGGCCGTCCCGCTCACCTTCTGGACGAGCCAGGCGGCCAGCAGCGCGTCCGCCCGGTCGCCGTGTTCGTCCCGCGTCGCGCGTTCCAGGGCCGCCCACGCCTCGTAGTCCGGGCTGGCGCTCGCGAGGGCGTCGAGCAGGACGGCCACGGTCTCTTCCAGGGACCGGCGCACCCCGCGGAACTCGTGGATGCGGTGGACGCCGCGCAGGTGGGCGTCGTGGTCCGCCTGCGGCACCGCCTGGCCGCACTCGGAGCAGACCACGGGTCGCTGGGCCTGCAACTCCCGGACACACCCCTCGACCGCCGCGGCCGCGATCCCGAGCGGTCCCAGCTCCTGGCAAAGCAGGATCTTCTCGTCGATCCCGGCGCCGGGGCAGAGCCCCTCCAGCTGGCGGCGCAGGTCGGCGACCGACACCTTCTCGCCCGCCAGGCGGTCGCCCAGTTCGGGCAGCAGCAGCTGGCGGCCGACCTGGCGTGTCTTCGGGTCGGCGCTGCGCAGCAGTTCGGGAAGCAGCGCCCGCACCTCCCGGTTGCGGCGCAGGCACCCGGCCAGCCGCGACACGCATTCCGCCTGCTGGACGAGCAGCGCGTCGGCCCGGCGACCGATCTCGGCCTCGAGCGCGGCCGCGTAGCCCGGCCCGCTGTTCGCGCGCAGCAGTCCCCACAGCTGGTCGTGGGCGGTCCGGTCGCCGCTCGCGAACACGCGCTCCCACAGACGGGCGAGCCCCTCCGGGCGCGGCACCACCTCGCCGGCCACCTCGAGATAGCCGTGCCGGCCGACCAGGTGGGCGGGAAGGTCGCGGTCGGGGATCTCGACCGCGCAGACTGGGCAGGCGATCGGCACATCCTGACCGACGGCCGCCAGCGCGAGCCGCAGCACCTCCTCGCGAAACCCGGCCTGCCTCAGCAGTCGCGCGGCGGGGGCACAGTCCTCCGGATGGGATGCCGCCAGCATCGCGAACACGCGGCGGACGAGCGCCTCGGTCGGGTCGGCGGATCCCGTGAGAAGTCCACAAACCGCCTCCAGGCGCAGCGCCTGCACGGGATCCTGCAGGGAGCGCAGCAGCAGCGTGTCGAGGGACGCCGAGGCGCCCGGCTGGCGGCGCGCGGACGCCAGCCGGCGCAGCGCCCACACGCGGACCTGCGGTAGCGCGGACCCCAGCAGCGTCTCGGCCGTGCGGGCCGCGTCCAGCGCCTGGAACAGCAGCGCGACGCGCGCCGGTTCCGGTTCGTCGAGCCCGCCGACTGCTGCTCCGCCCTCGGCCAGGCGGCGGATGTTCACCGGGAACGGCTCCAGCAGGTAAGCGGGCGTCCCGGTGGAGCAAATCGTTGCCGTGCCGTGGCGCCGGCGAGCGAAGCACGCATACCGGGCCGAATCGCCGGCGGGGTTGAGCAGATCGTCGGCAACGCCGGTGGGGCACGGGGCGCGCGGGCAGGTGTCCTCCGCCCAGTGCCCAGGAGCCACCTCCGCGACGGCCGCGCCCTCGTCGGCGGTCGCGGGCGCCTGGCCGGTGCCGCGCCGCACCACCACGTCGGCGGCCCCGTCGGGAGCGGCGCAGAACAGGCGGACCGAATCGCTCCGGGGCAGGCGCAGAGCCAGCGCGGCGGTAGGCGGCGGCGGCGGCGGGGCCAGCAGCCAGGCGCGCAGGTCGTCCGCCGTCCCGGGCCGTCGGTACGGTTCCGGGCTGAGACTCAGCCGCAGCACCGCGACGAGGTTCGCTGGCCACCCGGCGAGGAACGCCGCCTCCGCGACGCCCAGTTGCTCGGCCCAGTGCCGGACGTGGGTGGTCGGGATGGCGTGCAGGGCCTGCGTCAGCCGCTCCCATTGCGGCTCGCCGAAGTGCGCCCACGGCCGGCCCTGTTCGAGCGCCAGTTGCACCGGACGGTCGCCGGTGAACAGCTGGTATGCCAGTGCGGCCCACGCATACAGGTCGGCGCGGCGGTCGCACACGGCGCCGGGGACAAAGCACTCCGGCGCCGAGTAGCCGCGCGGGTAGCGCTCGGGCGGAAAGAATGGCCGCCAGGCGGGCGTGCCGGGAGCGAGGTGGAACGGGACCGCGGCGTCGGTCCCGAGGTAGTGCGTCCGGCCGGCTCGATCGACGAGCACCGCCGAGGGGCTGAGGCCGTTGAGCAACAGTCCGTCCGCATGGGCGGCGCGAACGAAGTCGAGCAACTCCGCGGCGACGGACAGGACGGCGCCCGCGGACGGGTCGGTGTGCAGCCACCGGGCGAGCGGCTCGCCGTGCGGGCGGGCGAGGACGACCACGGGCTCGCGCGCCAGCGGGTCGGCCGACCCCAGGACGGTGCGCCGCGCCCTGGCGTCCTGGCCGAACGCGAACGGGTCGCGTGTGTTGGCCAGTTCGAGCAGGTCGAGCGGCTCCGGCCACAGGTTACTGGTCCGGTCGGTGAGGACCGTCGTGCCCGCGGCCCGGGCGAGGGCACGGCGGCCGGTAACGTACTCCGGGCTGTCGAGGCGCGGGTAGTTGACGGTCCGCAGCAGGACGTCGAGCCACTCCTTCTCCTCCGTTTCGCGCGGTCGCTTGGCGGTGAAGTCAAAGTTGTAACAGATCTTGCGCGCGCCGTAGAGGCCGTACCAGGCGGTCTCGCTGATCACCTCGGTGACCAGGTAGCCGCCGGGCTGGTTCGGCGGGCCGGAGGCAGGGAGTCGTTCGCCGGGCAGGAGTTTCATGGGATCGGGGCGAGGCCACGAAGGTTATCGAACACGCCCAGGGAGCGAGCGTGTCCCTTGCATGTTATACCACCGCGAGCGGAGCCGCGTGCGAATCGGATGAGCGACGACAGGGTGATGACACCTCCCGATCAGCCCTCTTTTTCTTGCACAGACCCTCACGGCGCCCGCAGCAGCTTCTCGATGTCGCGGATCAGGGTTTCCGCGTCGGGGTAGCGTTCCTCTGGCTCCGGCGCGAGGCAGCGCTCGATCATCTGCCCCGTCTCCGGGCGACACAGTCCGTCGAGCAGCCCGGTGTCGAGGCGCACCGCTCGCGCCTGGGTCGGCGCGGCGCCGGACGGCAGGAACTCCACCGGACTGCGGCCGGTCAGCAGGTGGAACAGGGTCGCGCCGACGGTGTACACGTCCGCCGCCGGGGTCAGCACGGCGTACGGCAGCTCCGATTCCGGCGGGCAGTACCCGGCGGTGCAGGCGCCGGGCAGAAGTTTCTGGCCGGTGTCGAGGTTGATCAGCTGACACCCGCCCAGGTCGATCACCGTTACCCGGTCGAGAGCGGCCACGAGCAGATTAGCCGGCTTGAGATCCTGGTAGATGAGGCGCCACGTCATGCCCGGCTTCATCGCCAGCGGGAAGTGCAGGGTCCGCAGCACGTCGGCTGCCTGCTGGGCGATGCGCAGGCTGCGGACCTCCGACAGCCGCCCGCCCGGTTGCTCGCGCAGCACGTCCTCCAGCGACCGCCCGTTGACCATCTCCATCACCAGGTACGGCTCGGCGTCGAGCATCTCTCGGTCGTCGTAAGTCCACCGGCCGCCACCCTCGGTCGGATACGGGCCGGCCAGGATCGGGTTGGTGTCGAAGACGAAGTCGTTGGGGTGCGGGATGGCGTTGCAGCCGGCGTTGCGCAGCAGGACGAGGATACGCCGCTCCATCTCGAGAGTCTTGCGCGGCAGACGGAGCTGGCTGGTGAACCCTTCGCGGTCGCGCACCCGGGCGTAGGGGGCGATGTCGTAGCGGAGCGTCGATTTGAGCAGGACGCGCGCCCCGGTGCGCCGGTCCTTGCCCTCCAGGAGCAACCCCATGCCGCCGGACGCGAAGAAACGCAGGATCTCGTAGCGACCGGCGAGCGGCTGGGCGACGGTGAACGCCATGCCGCGGTTGGGGCCGCGCGGCACCTCGGCGCGCAGGAACGAGCGCCCCTCGGATTCAAAGGGCTGTCCTTTCAGCTCGTTCGGCGCCGGGGGTGCGGTGGCCATCGCGCGGTCGCTGGGGTTACATGACCTCGAGCTTGAGCCGGATCACCCCGCCGAGGATCAGGCGAGTGCCGGGGGCGAGCGGGACGTCCTGGCCGCCGGTGACGAGCTGCGCGTTCACCTGCGTGCCGGTGTTGCCCGGGAGCGGGCGCAGGCTGAACCCGCCGCCGGACCGGGAGCGGATCACCAGGGCGTGTTTGCGCGACACCTTGCGGGCCGTCGCCTCATCGGCGAATTCGCCGACGTCGATGTCGGGGAAGGTTCCGCTGACCGGGTCGAGGCGGCCGATGAGGGTGGCGTCCTTGCTGAGCGCGAAGTAGTGCCGCGGTTGTTTGTCCGCGCCGTAGAGAACCAGGCAGGTCGTGCCCGCCGGGGGCCGCTGCGGGGCGGCGGCCGAAGCCGTACCGGACGCCGCGGTCGGGGCGGGCGCCGGCGGGGGCGGCGCGGCCGCAGGAGCTAACTCGCAGCCGCAGTCGCAGAACGTGTCGCGGTACTCAGCCCCGTACATCTTCCCGCACGACGGGCAGGCCCACGCGGGTCGCGCCGGCGTCGGGGGCGGGGCGAGGACCGGGGGCGACGGGGCAACGGGCGCCGGCTCTGGTACGGGAGCAAAGGCCATCGTCGGCTCGGGCACCGACCACGGCGGCGCCTCGACGTCCATGCCCGGCACGACGGCGGTGACATCCATCGCAGGGGGCGGTGGCGGCGGCGCGCCCTGCGGCGGCAGGCTCCCGCTGTCCAGGTCGAAGGTGAAGTCGAAATCCTCCGGCGGCGCGGCTGGCGGTTTTTGGGCCGGGACCGGCGCCCACGGCGGCAGCGACATGTTGCCGGCGTCGAGGGGCGGGGACCAGACCGGCGCCGTCGGGACCGGCTCAGGGATCGGGACCGGAACCGGAACCGGCGGGGCCGGGAAGGTCGAGGCCTCGACCGGGAGCATCCAGTCATCCTGCATGAGCGAGGTATCCGTTCCGGGGGCCGGCGCGGCCGGCGGGTAGGAGGACACACCCGCGGCGTCCTCCGTCGATAGCGTCCAGTCGTCGGCGGCGTCGTCGAGGCGGAGGATGGTCTTGCTGCAGAACGGACACAGGCGGTCCTCGGCGGAGATCGTCCCGCCACACACGGGGCAAGTGGGCATGATTGGCCTCGGTGAGAGTTTCAGAAGTCGATGTCCTGGGCGACGGCCGCGACCTCGGCGCGGGAGGAGGCGGCGAGCGAGCGGTTGAGCAACTCCTGCGAGATCGTCCCGCGGCGCATGAACTCGGCCTGTAGCTGCCGGTACTGGTTGACCGCCGCCTGCTCGCCGAACTCCTCGAACTTCGCGATCAGCGCCTTGAGCAGAGTCGCAACCATCGCCCGATCCCGGTCGGTGGCGGTGTTGCGGCGAATCGAATCGATTTTCCCCTGCAGGAACAGCACCTGCCGCTGCACCTCGGCGCGGGCCAGCACGCGCCGCACGTCGCCGCTGCGCTCCTGGGTCCGCTGCGGGTCGGCCGTGTACTCCACCACGATGTTCGCCTCGACCGTCTCGCGCTGGCGGCCGAGTCCGGGCAGATCGTAGACGAGGCTCGCCTTGGCGATGCGGAAGCGCTGGCTCGCCTGGCGCTGCGGCAGCGTACAGCGGAACAGGAACTCGTATGCCTTGCCGCGCTCCATCTGCTCCAGGCGCAGCTCGACCTGGTTGTCGGCTCCAGGCGTCGGGTCGCCGACGTAGAGGATCTCCGGCTGCGTGCGGTATAGCTCGCGCAGCTGCAGCTCCGGCGACACCCACAGCCGCAGCGCCGCGTTCGTCGCCTGCACGTTCTTCTGGCCGGCTACCACCTGCTGGAAGAACTGGTCGGCGTCCGCCTCGTGGTGGATGTGGTTGAACCCGCCGGCCAGGGTGGTCTTGGCGAGCTGTGTCAGGAACGCGACCTTGCACTCGCCGGTCCCAAGCGCGACGATCGGAACGCTGTACTCGCGGCCGAGGATGTCGGCCTCCTGGAGGGCCTGTGTCGGGTTCTGGTCCTCGCCGTCGGTGAGTAGAACGAGCTTGCGCGTCCGCCCGCCGTCCGGCGCCCGGCCGAGCTGAGCGCGGACGGCCGCCAGCCCGACGCCCATCGCCGTGCCGCCGCCGCCGACCCGCGCGAGCTGGTACACCGCGCCCTTGACCTGATCCTCCGCCAGCGGGGAGATACTGCCGGCCAGGACGTGTGCGTTGTCGTCGAACGCCACCACCGTCAGCAGGTCGTCGTGGCCCAGGCGGGACGCGAGCTTCTCGACGACGCTGCACGCCACCTCGCGCCGGCTCGGCACGTCGGACTGCACGCTCTGGGCGGACTGCCCTTCGGTCACCACCTCGCCGACGTTCTTCGCGTTGGGGTCGTGCCGCATCAGGTAGTCCATCGACCCGCTGACGTCCGCGACGACGATCAGGTGGGCCGGCAGAGCAGCCTGATCGGGCGACCCGAGGACGGCCGAATTGGGCTCGATGGTAACGAGGGCATGCACGTCCTCGACCTTGTCGGCCGGGACGCAAGGCTGGTCGAGCTTCCAGCGCAGAGTGAAGGCGTTGGGCATGGAAACTGTTGGATGCTGGTGGTTAGTGGGAACGGCAAAGCCCACGGGCCGCGTCCCGTGGGTGAAGCACCGGCTACCTGGCCCACGGGGCGCAGCCCGTGGGCTTTGGGTGCTCACTATCCACCCACCACTAACCACTAACCACTTTGATCACGACACAGCTAATGTTGTCCCCAAACCCCTCCGGCTCGGCGGCCGACGGAGGGCGCTGCAGCGAATCGGCGGCGTCGGCGAGCTTGACGGCCAGGTCGGCGGCCGGCAGATCCCGATGGCGCCGCACCAGATCCGCCAGGATGGGCGGATTCAGGAAGAGGCCCTCCTCGACGAGGCCGTCCGTACAGAGTACCACGAAGTCGCCCGGCAGCAAGCGCCAGGTCAAGATCGCGGGGATGCAAAATTGCTCCTCGATGCGTGGCTCGCCGGTCGGGCCGCGGCCGCACCCGCCGATGCAATCGCGCAGCGCCTTGGCCATCGTGCCCGCCTCGCGCACATCCTCCGGCGGCACCCCGGCCGCGAGCAGGGCCGAGCCGACGTCTCCGTCCACGGTCAGCTGTTCGGCCCCGTCCGCCCCGACGAGGTAGGCGCGACTGTCGCCCAGGTTCGCGAGCACCAGCCGATTCCCCTCCAGCCACCCCGCCGTCAGGGTCGTACCCATGAGATCCTTGCCGGCGACCAGCGCCTCCCGGTGGCCGTGCTGCAGCGCCCAGTCGAGCAGCCCCTGCGCCGCCTGCCGACACACGGCGGTGATGCCGGTCGCGAACTGGTCCAGGGTCGCGCGTGGGCCGAAGGCGGTTTCGAGGCGCTGACAGGTCAGCTGGCTGGCGAGACGGCCGGTGCCCACGTCGCAGCTGGAGATGCCGTCCGCGACGGCGACGAGAATCCGGTCCGGCGCGGCGTAGCGGCACTGCAGCGCGCAATCCTCGTTCGCCCGGCCGAGCGTCCCCTTCGCTCGACCGGCGCGGGTGTGGATACCCACGTCCCAGCGCACGGGCGTCGTCGCCGCGGCGCGGCGTTCGGCCCGCTCGACCGCCGTGTGGAACGCCGCCCGGAAGGCCGCCGGGGTGGGGAACCGGCGGGCCGGCTCGATCGCCAGCGCCCGGGCCAGGACCGGCACCACGCCCGCCGGCAGCTGCGGGGCGAAGGTGCGCAGGGGGGGCAGGGCGAACCCGAACGCCTCCAGGCCAGCGCCGAGGAAGCCGTTCGGGAGCAGCCGGGCGAGCCAGCAGTAGGCGAAGACGGCCAGGTGAAACACGTCGGTGGCGGAGCCCAGGTCGGCGGCCCGGAAGCGCGCCACCTCCGGGGCGGCGAACTTGGGGTTGAAGACCAGCTGCTCGGGGCTGCGGCCCGCCTGATAGACGCCCAGGTCGAGATTCGTGAACCGGGCGCGCCACCCCTTGCCCGCGTCAGGGACCAGCTCGATCTCCTTCGGGTCGAAGGTGAGCCAGACCAGGCCAGCGGCGTGGAGTTCCTCCAGGGCGTCCGCGAGGATGCCGAGGAACACGTCGAGGTGGCGGAGTTCCTGCAGCGCGTCGCGCGCCGGCGGGGCCGCCCACGGGAGGGCCTGCGGGGCGGCCGCCTCCGCGACGACCCAGGCGCCCTGTGCCTCCGGGACGACGCGGCAGGGCGGCAGCGGAGGGACGCGCCGACGCACGCGATCCTCGACGGTGGCGCGGTGGTGGGGCCAGGCGGGTTGCGGCAGCCAGTGGAGGCGCCAGCCGCGGGGTCCGGTGCGCAGGGTGACGCTGGCTTCGGGGCGCGCGAGGCTGGCGGACTGGTCGGGGGAGAGGAGGAGCGTGCCCTCGGAGCCGAGATTGCAAACGGGCGGGGCGTCGCGGACAGCGGGAGGCATCAGGTCCGCGTTGCAGTGGTCGCAGAACTCGCGATCGTGGGACGTGCCGCCGCACGCCGGACAGATGACCATGACGTCACTCCGCGCCTGGCTCGCCGCAGGTGGCTTTCATGATAAACGAAGCGCGGACGGGTCGCAATCGGCAACGCGCCTGGTGCCCCGCCGTGGGTACGCGGACGCGCGCGGTCAGATCCGCGCGCGCGGCTGATTAACACTTCAGACGCAAGCGCCGCCCGGCTACTCCTTCTTCGCGTCCTTGGCGGCGCCCGCCTCCACGAACGTGCCGGTGTACGGCGTGTCGCCCACCTTGCCGCCGATCTCGCCCTCGACGCCCTTCTGGCCGACGAGTTGCTTGTCGCCGCCGGTGAACCGGGACGCCTGTCCCTTCGGGTCGCCCTCCTGCGGGTCGGCCTTCAGCGTCATCGCCAGCGGCGGCTTCAGGCTCGTGACCGTCAACGTCAGCGTGTCGCCCTCCGCCTTGACGGGCGCCGGCTTCTTCGCGCTGCCGTCGAGGACGTAGACGGCGACCTGCCCCCTGGCCCGGTCCAGGGTAAACTCGACGTGGTACTTCTCCTCGCCCCACTCGGCGAGCGCCCCGCCGTGCGGTCCCCTGGTCGGATGGTCGTGTTTGGGGGCGACCTTACCCTTGTCCGTGGCTGCCTGTCCGTCCTTGCCCTTGCCGTCCTCCGGCCGCGACGTGCAGCCGGCCGCCAGTGCCAGCGTCGCCGCCAGCGTGGCGCAGCCGATCAGCCTTTCGATGGACCGCATGCGTCATCCTTTCCTGAAAAGAAGGTCGTCGTGCCCAGTCCACGGGACGTAATCCGTGGGCTCTGGAGCCTCAGTTCTACCCAACCTCGCCCTCCGCGGCGTCGGCCCGGGCGATCCGGACGGCGTCGCGGCCGCTGAAGTTCCAGAACAGCCCGGGGTGCAGCAGGAACTCGGACAGCGTCGAGGTGATCAGCCCGCCGAGGATCACCGTCGCCACCGGATAGAGGATCTCCCGCCCCGGCTGGTGCCCGCCGACCACCAGCGGAACCAGGCCGATCCCAGCCGTCAGCGCCGTCATCAGCACCGGCGCCAGCCGTTCCAGGCTGCCGCGCAGCACCATCTGTCGGGTGAACCCCTCCTTCTCGTGCCGCATCAGGTGGAAGTAGTGCGTCACCAGCAAGATGCCGTTGCGGGCCGCGATGCCGCCGAGGGAGATGAACCCGACCATCGCCGCGACCGTCAGCGTCTGCCCGGTCAGGGCCAGCGCCGCCACCCCGCCGATGAACGCCGTCGGCAGGGCGTTGAGGATCTGCAGGACGATCCGGGCTGACGGGTACAGCGTGTACAGCACCGCGAACATGCCGGCCAGCGCGACGCCCGCGAGGGCCAGGATCAGCCACGTCGCCCGCCGCTGGCTCTCGAACTGGCCGCCGTACTCGATGAAGTACCCCGGCGGGAGCCCCGGCCGGACCTGCTCGTCGATGCGCTTCTCGATGTCCTCGACGACGGACGCCAGGTCGCGGTCCCGGGCGTTGACTCGAACGACGATGCGCCGCCGCGCGTTCTCCCGGCTGATCTGGTTGGCGCCGCCGCCGCCGCCGATGTCGGCCAGCTCGCTCAGCGGCACCCGGCCGCGCCCCCCGGGCAGGTCCACCGACAGCCGACCGAGGGATGCGTAATCGGTTTGGTACGGCTTGTCCAGCCGCACCAGCAGGTCGAACCGCCGCTGCCCCTCGACCACCTGCGACACCACCTCGCCCTTGAGGGCGGTGCTCACGAACTCGGCGACGTGCGCCCGGTCCACGCCGTGGAACGCGAGTTGGCCCGGGCGCAGCCGGATGTGCAGCTCCTCGACCTCCTGCTGCGCCTCGACCACCGGCGGCGCGATCCCTGCCACCCCGCCGATGGCCGCCTTGACCTGCCCGGCGAGGCGGCGCAGCGTCTCCAGATCGTCACCGTGGATCTTGATCGCGACCTGCGCCGTCACTCCCGAAAGCATGTGGCTGATCAGGTGCGACAGCGGCTGCTCGACCTCGACGTCCACGCCGGCGACCTCCTCCTTGACCGCCGCCTCGATCCGCTTGAGCGCATCCTCTCGGCTGACGCCCGCGTCCGGGTTGACCGTCACGATGTACTCGGTTCGGCTGACCGGCTCGGCGTGCTCGTCCAGCTCCGCCCGGCCGGTGCGCCGCGAGAACTGGAGGACGAGGCCGCCCGGGTTGGCCGCCGACTTCTGCATCCGCCGCAGCCGGGCGTCCACCACCGCCGCCACCTCGTTGGATGCCTCCAGGGACGAGCCGGCCGGCAGCGTCAGGTTGACCTGCGCGCTGCCCTCGTCGAAACGCGGCAGGAAGTCGGCCCCGAGCCGCGTCAGCACCACCACCCCGAGCCCGACCAGGAGCCAGGTCGCCAGCAGGATCCATCCGGTCCGGGCCATGCTCAGCCGGATCAGCCCGCCGGCCGCCCACTTCAGCGCGCGGAGCAGTGGGCTGTCGTGAGTGCGGTGCGTCGCCCGGGCCTGCGGCAAGAGGTAGTACGACAGGACCGGCGTGACGGTCAGCGACACCAGCAGCGACGCCAGGATGCTGACGATGTACGCGACCCCGAGCGGCGCGAACAGCCGGCCCTCGACGCCCGACAGCGCGAACAGCGGAACGAACACGAGAATGACGAGCACCGTGCCGTACACGATGGCGGACCGGACCTCCACGCTCGCCTCGTAGATCACGGCCAGGGCGGGCCGCCGATAGACCCCCCCCACCCCCCCGCCCCCCTCTCCCACCAGGGGAGAGGGGGGCAGCGCATTGTTCTCCTTGAGCCGGCGGAAGATGTTCTCGACGTCCACGATCGCGTCGTCCACCAGCTCGCCCATCGCCACCGCGATTCCGCCGAGCGTCATCACGTTGATCGACAGCACTGTCCCGGTCAGCCACCCGACGGCCTGGAACACCAGGGCCGTGACAGCCAGGGATAGCGGGATCGCGGTCAGCGAGATGAACGTTGTCCGGAGGTTCAGCAGAAACAGGAAGAGGACGATCAGGACCAGGCCCGCGCCGATCACCAACGCCTCGCCGACGTTAAACAGGCCGCGGTCGATGAACTCGCGCAGCTGGTACAGCTCCGGGTTGACGACCACGTCGGCCGGCAGCGCGGCCTCGACCTCCCGCAGCGCCGCGACGACGCGGTCGGTCAGAACGCGCGTATCGACGTGCGGCTGCTTCGTGATCACCAGGACGACAGCCGGCAGGCCGTTGACGGATGCGTCCCCGCGCTTCACCTGGGCGCCCTCGACGACGCGGGCGACCTGGGCGAGGAGAACGGTCCGCTCGGCCGTCGGCTTGACCGGCACCTGGCGGAGCTGGTCCAGGACGCGCTCGGTGTCCGGCCCGAGGCGGCCGAGGACGCGCACTGGCCGCTCGCGGTCCGCCTGGACGGCGAACCCGCCGCTCGCGTTGACGTTGTTCCGGCGGACGGCCTCCTCGACCTGTGCGAGCGAGACGTCGTAGGCGAGCAGGGCCGTCGGGTCCACCAGTACCTGGTACTGCTTGCGGCCGCCGCCCATGACCATGACCTGGGCGATCCCGCGTACCTTCAGCAGGCGCGGCCGCACGACCCAGTCGGCCGTCGTCCGCAGCTTCAGCTTCCGCTGGGCGGCCGGCGGGAACACGGCCGTTGGCGTCGCGCCACCGACGGCCACCGTCACGCGCCGCTCGCGATCCGCCGGCCTCCCGGGAGCGGTCCGGTCCTTGTCGGCGACGCGCAGCCGCGGGTCGGTCGCGGTGAACGCCCCCGGGGAGCCGGGAACGGGGCGGAGCACCAGACGCTCCACCCTGTCGGCCGCCACGGCCTCCGCCCACGGTCCCACGGGCGGCAGCTCCCAGGTCAACGAGGCGGAAGCGGCGTCCGTCCGGATCGGGCGCCAGGCGTTCGGTCGGCCGCGATCGTGCGGCTCCCACAGGTACACCGTCGCCCGCCCCTCGGCCGGGTCGTGGACCAGTTCAGCCAGGTGGCCGGTCGTGCCGAGCGGGGCCAACTCGCCGCCGCGCGGTCCGGGCCGGCGGTAGATGCCGACCAGCATGATTTGGCCCATGATGGAGCTGATCGGCGCCATCTGCGGCCGAACGCCGGACGGCAGGTCGGGCTGGGCGGTCGCCAGTCGCTCCTGGACGACCTGGCGAGCCGTCCGGATGTCCGTCCCCCACCCGAACTCGACGTACACGACCGACAGGCCGACGGCCGACTGGCTGCGCACGTCCTCGACGCCGGTCGCGCCGAGCAGGGCCGCCTCCAGCGGAAACGTGACGAGCGTCTCGACCTCCTCCGGCGCCAGCCCGGGCGCCTCGGTCATCACGACGACGCGCGGCCGGTCGAGGTCCGGGAAGACGTCGATCGGCAGCGTCGTCGCGGCGTACCCGCCGTACAGTAGCGCGGCCAGGCTGAGGAACACGATCAGGACGCGGTTGCGCAGCGCGAAGCGAATGACGGCGTTCAGCATGGCGCCTCCTTCAATCCCTCTGGTGCAAGTGCCCTGGCCCTCGCCGCGGCCCTTGTCGGCGCCGCGAGCGTCTGCTAATCTGCTATTTACGTTTCGGCGGGCAGGTTCTCGGGGCAGGTCGCCCCGTCCCCCAGGCCACCGCCTCCGCTTTCCCCCACCCGGGGAAACGCCTCCCGAGAAGAGCGGCGGCGGCTCCCCCCTCCGCACAACCCGTGGACGGTCCGCGAGGCCCCCATGATCCACGTAAGCGACCTGACCAAATTCTATGGCGACTACGCGGCCATCGATGGCGTCTCATTCGACGTGCCGGCTGGCGAGATCGTCGGCTTCCTCGGGCCGAACGGAGCCGGCAAGTCCACGACGATGCGCATCCTTGCCGGCTACCTGACCGCCACGTCCGGTCGGGCCGAGATCGACAGCCTGGACGTCTTCTGGCGCCCGGTCGAGGTGCGGCGGCGTATCGGGTACATGCCGGAGAACTGCCCGCTCTACCCCGAGATGCGCGTCGTCGAGTACCTCCACTTCCGCGCCGGCATCAAGGGGCTGCACGGCCGCGAGCGCCGCACGCGCCTGGACTACGTCCTCGGCCGGTGCTGGCTCGGGGGCGTGCGGCGGCAGCTGATCGGCACCCTGTCCAAGGGGTTCCGCCAGCGCGTCGGCCTGGCCGACGCGCTGCTCGCCCAGCCGCCGGTGCTGATCCTCGACGAACCAACGGCCGGCCTGGATCCGGTGCAGATCCGCGAGACGCGCTCCCTGATCCGCGAACTCGGCCACGACCACACCGTCCTGCTCTCGACCCACATTTTGACCGAGGTCGAGATGACATGCGACTCGGCCATCATCATCCACCGCGGGCGCGTGGCGGCGTCCGGAACGCTGGCCGCGCTGGGGCGCCGGGCCGGCGAGGAGGTGTACCTCGTTGCCCGTCTCGGCGGCGCGGTGGACGCCGAGGCGGTCAGCACCCTGCCCGGCGCCACCGACGTCTCCGCGTCCGCCGACGGCGAAACCACCCGCCTCCGCGTCCGCACCGACGACGCGGACGCCCTCGCTCCGCGGCTGTGCGCGCTGGCCGGCGAGCGCGGCTGGCCGGTCCACGAACTGCGGCCGGAGCGCCGCACCCTGGAAGACCTGTTTGTACAGATCACCAGTGACAGGGGACAAGGGAGAGAGAAGCATAACAAGGCCCACGGATTGCGTCCCGTGGGTAAAGTCTCCGGCGCTTGACCCACGGGACGCCCCCCGTGGACTTTACTGATTGACCCCTGACCCCTGGCCCCTCCACCATGCTAGCGACCCTCAGCCTGATCCGCCGCGAATTCGCCGCCTACTTTCTTTCGCCGATCGCGTATGTGGTGATGACGCTGTTCCTGCTCGTCACCGGGTACATGTTCTGGCGCACCCTCGCCAAGCTGACCGCGTTCGGCCCGCAGGGGGTCGAGTTCCCGATGCAGACGATGCTCGGACTCGGCGACCTGGGCGCGCTGGCCGGCGTGTTCGCGTTCCAGGCGTTCTGGCTCGTCTTCCTGATCATCCCGCCGCTGCTCACCATGCGCCTGTTCGCCGAGGAGCGCGCCAGCGGCACTCTGGAGATGCTGCTGACGGCCCCGCTACGCGACTGGCAGATCGTGCTGAGTAAATTCCTGGCCTGCTACGGCTTCTACGTCGTCATGTGGCTGCCGACGCTCGTCTACCTGCCGGTGCTGGTCGATCTCGATGCGACCTGGCGGCTCGAAGCCTGGACGCCCTTCAGCATCACCCTGGTCAGCGGGCTCGGCGTTACCATCCTCGGCGTCCTGCTGGCGCTGCTGCCGCGGGAGTTCGTCCCGCGCGGGTTCGCCCTCTTCCTGTTCGTGGTCGGGTTGGCGGCGGCCGTGGGCGGCGGGTGGGCACACTACACGTATGACACCGAACACCTGCTGACCCTGGAGCCGGGTATCGATCCGAACCCGGTCCTCTCGACGTACCTGGGGCTGGCGCTGGCCGGGGCGATGTTTCTGGCGCTGGGCTTGTTCGTCAGTAGCCTGGTGCGCAGCCAGATGGTGGCGGCGCTGGTGTCGCTGTTCCTGAGCCTGCTGCTCGTGGCCGCCGGGTACGCGGTGCTGCTGGTCGCCGGGCAGGAGCTGACCGAGCTGGACACCGGCAGCGCGCTGTATCAGGCCGTGTTCTACTTCACCGTCCCGCTCCACTTCGAGCGTAACTTCGCCCGCGGGCTGGTGGACAGCCGGCAGCTGGTGCTGTACGCCACCGTGGCCCTGTTCTTTCTGTTTCTGACGGTCCGCAGTCTGGAGTCCCGCCGATGGCGCTGACCGAGCGAACCCGCCGCAAACCGTTCTGGCATCTGCTGGCCGCCCTGCTCGGGCTGACGGGCCTGACGGCCGCGGGCGTCGGCCTGTTCCTCTGGTTCGTCCTCGGCGAAGCGGAGGTCGGCCGGTGGACCGCCCTCGTCGGCGCCGGGCTGGCCGTGCCCGCCGTGCTGGTGGTGCTGGTGCAGACCCTGCTGGTAATCTTCTCGCGGCGGGGGGCGGTCAGCCTGAACGTCGCCGTCCAGGTGGTGCTGGCGGCGGCCATCGTCGGCGGGGCGAACCTGTACGCCTACCTGCACCCGGCGCGCTGGGATCTGACCTGGGACCAGCAATTCACGATCCAGGACGAGGTGCGCACGCAGCTCGCCCGGCTGCGGGACGACACGACCATCGTGCTACACCTGCGCCACGTCACGTTCGGCCAGGGCAAGGACTACACCCCCGACGCCTATGACGCGGCGGCGGCGCGTGTCGTCCAGGACAGGGTGCGCGACCTGGTCGAGCAGTTCCAGCAGCTCGGGCCGCGGTTCAAGGTGGTGGCGCTGGACGTGAAGGGGCAGGACTACCAGGACCGGATGAAGGTGCTGCAGAAGGACGCACCGGCGCTGCACCGGGCCATCAAGGAGAGTTCCGAGAACAGCGTCTTCTTCTACACGCGCGACGGCGCGGCCGGCAAGAAGGGGCCGCTGGCGACGGACGCGGGCAAGGTGCAGCGGATCAGCTTCAGCCAGCTGTACCGGCTCGACCGCAACGCGAGCAAGGACAGGGGCAACCTGGTGCTGCGCCCGCAGGGGGTCGAGCCGTTCGCCCGTCGCATCCTGAACATCGACGCGCGCCGGCCGCGCGTCGCCGTGGCGGTCATCCACGGCGTCCTCGGTCTGGAGAGCAACCGGGAAGTGATCGGCATGTCCGGCCTGAAGCAGGTGCTGCGGACCCGCGGGTACGACGCCCGGGACATCATCATCAAGAAGCCGAACGAGGCCACGGGGACGTGGGAGCCGGCCGCGCTGACCTACGCCGACTACCGCTACGAGGAGCTGGAGGAGGAGGTCGCCGAGCTGGACGAGCTGATCGCCGACCAGAAGCGCGTGGTCGAGGCGATCCGGCAGAAGGTGAATCAGGTGGTGAAGTTCTGGGAGGATTCGCTGGCCCAGATCAACAAGGAGATCGCGCTACTGGACCTGGGCGACGGCCGCCGGGTCCGGCCCCTCAGCCGGGAGGACGTCGAGGAGGCGCGGCGGCGCAAGCTGACGGTCCGGGACGTGACCGACGCCGACCGCAAGGAGTTCATCGCCGACGCCCGGCGGGCGCTGGCGGCGGAGGAGGAGGAGTTGGCCGAGCGGCGGCGGATCCGCAGCCAGCGGGCCGGGGAGATGAGC
Source organism: Gemmataceae bacterium (assembly GCA_020847555.1). The sequence continues at coordinate 16,002 of JADLBT010000349.1, read as the reverse complement.
GGGCTGGACGTGGAGAACCTGCAAGAGCTGCGCCGCATCGCCGACGTCGAGGCCAAGCTGAAGCGGTTGCTGTCCGAGGTGGACCTGCTCATCGTCCCGCGCTTCACCCTGTACAACATCCCGCGCCGCGATCTGATCCCGCCGTGGCTGCACGGGCTGCAGCGCGAGCAGGTGGAGGTCGTCAAGGGCTTCCTCAAGGCGGGCAGGCCGGTGCTGTTCTGCCTCGGTCCGACGAACGAGGATCCGGCCGACCCGCGGGTTCGCCGTCCGCCGAACATCAAGCCGGACGAACTGGAGCCGTTGCTGGAGGAGATGGGGTTCAAGCTGCCGCCGCAAACGGTGCTGTTCGACGCCGAGACGCAGCCGACCCACGAGCGGCGTCCCGCCTTCCTCGTCCGCGAGCCGGAGGTGAAGGTGCCGGTTGTCTCGTTCGACTGGCCGGCGGCGAGCGAGCGGGTCCACTTCCGGAAGGGGCAACAGCTGGCGCTGCCCGGGAAGCTGCGTGCCAGTCTGCGCCTGTCCGTCCCCGGAGCGGACCAGGATTCGGAGCTGCGGCTGCGCCATCCGCGGCCGATCTACTATGATCCACCCGGCGGGAAGCCGTCGATCGATCCGGTATTCCTGATGACGAACGCCACCGCCCGCAGCTGGAACGAGAGCCAACCGTACCCATCCGCCAAGCGGGTGCCGCGCTACGAGCCGCCGAAGGACACGGACCCGGACCGCGGGACGGTGCGCGAGCCGCGGCGCGGGCCGTTCCCGATCGGCGTGGCGGCCGAGGTGCCGGTGCCGCGCTCGTGGTACGCCGACCCGGACAGGGCGGAGCCGGCGACGGCGCGGGTCGCGGTGATCGGTCACGGCGCGGTGTTTTCGGGCGAGAGCCTGTCGCCGGCGCGCGAGCAGCTGTTCCTGGACGTGAGCAACTGGCTGCTCGGTCGGGACGAGTTGCTGGCGAAGGCGAGCGAGCCGTGGCAGTATCCGCGCGTCCGCCTGGACGCGACCGAGGAGACGCTGTGGCGCTGGGGCACGCTGGCCGGGATGCCGCTGCTGTTCGTCTACCTGGGGTGCATGATGTGGCTGGTGCGCCGGCTGCGCTGAAGGGGACTGAAACCCTGTAAAGTCCACGGGGCGCGGCCCGTGAGTCAAGTGCTGGGGATCTGGCCCACGGGCCGCAGCCCGTGGGCTTTACGGCTGGTGTAAGTCCCCCAGGGCTGTCTGGACGGAGTGGAAACGCGATGACCTGGAAATCGACCCTGGTCCTGGCGGTGCTCGCGGCCGCCGGCGGCGCCTCCTGGTACTTCCTGGCTCCCGGCGCGACCGAGCAGACCACCAGCGTCACCCTCGCCGTCCTCGACAAAGAGCTGACGCGCGACCGCCTCACGCGCATCGAGATCCAGCGCCCCGACGGGAGCGTCGTCCTCGAAAAGGGCGCCGGCGGCGAGTGGTCGCTGCCCGGCAAGTGGCCGGTGCGCCGGAAGGAGGTCGAGGAACTCCTCGATACCCTGACCGGCCTGCGCTCCCGCTTCGTCCCGGAACCGCTCGGCAGTCCTCCGGATCTGAAGCGCTACGGCCTGGATCGGGAGGCGCTCGTCGTCAAGGTCAAGACCAGGGGGCAGGAGCGCGACCTCACCTTCGGCCGCAAGCCGGACGAGGCGACCCGCTTCGCCCAGGCAACCTACGTCCGCGTCGATCAGCGCAGCGAGGTGGTGCGCCTCGCCCCCGGCATCCTCGCCGTCCTCGACCGTCCGCAGGAGGACTACCAGCAGCGCCGCCTCTTCCCGGCGGCGCGCGTCGCGAAGGAGAGCGACCCGGCCGAGAAGGTCGAGCGGCTGACGGCGCAGACCATCGAGGCGACGTGGGGCGACACCGGCTACACCCTCACCCGCAAGGGCGACGGGTGGCTGCTGAACGACCTGAAACGCGACCCGAAGGCGAAGGGCGCCTTTAAAGCCGGCCCGGTGCGCGACCGTCCGAACCCCGAGCGGCTTGATACGATCCGCGCCGCCATCCCGGATATCTGGGTCGAGCGCTTCGTCGCGAGCGAAGGGCAGGCGGATCTGGAAAAGCTCGGCCTGAAGGTTCCGGAGCAAACGATCAAGGTGACGCGCCCGAGCGGCGACACGATCGTGCTCCACATCGGCAAGGTGTCGGCCCAGCGCCGCCGCATGGTGCAGAAGCCGGCCCCGCCGTTGGGCGGGCCGCCGATGAAGCCGCTGGAGGTGCCCGTCATCGAGGAGTTCCGGTACGCCCGGCTGGAGGGCAACGACCAACTCTTCGAGATCAAGGGCGATCGGCTGAAGGACGTTCTCGTCGCGGCCGACACGCTGCGCGATGCCCACCTCGCCCGCTTCCGCCCCGACGACGTGCGCCGCGTCGAGATCAACGAGGGCGGGCGGCAGCTGGTGTTCGTCCACGATAAGGACAAGGACCGCTGGCGCATCGAGAAGCCGGCCGCCGTGGACGCCGAGCGCGTCAGGGTGACGGAGTTGCTCGACAAGCTTGCCGGGCTGGAGGCGCGCGGCGCCGACGCGATCGACGCGGGCGACCGAAAGCAGTTCGGACTGGAGAAGCCGGCCACGATCAAGCTCACTGTCGAGGAGGCGAAGACGGAGAAAACCGGCAAGGACGAGCAGAAGGAAACACGAACGCGCCACCTCACGTTCGCGCTGGGCAAGCACGATACCGCGAAGAACCGGCTGTATGTGCAGGTCGAGGGGTGGGACCGGATCAGCGCCGTTGACGACGCGCTGCAGAAGCTGGTGCAGCGGCCGGTGCTGGCGTACCGCAGCCGGCGCGTGCTGGACCTCTCCCCGACCGACGTGGCCCGGATCGACGTGCAGCGGCCCGCCGACTCCTTCGCGCTGGAGCAGACGAAGCACACCTGGCAGCTGGCGGCGCCGGTGACGGCCAGGGCCGACGGCCCGAAGGCCGAGCAGCTGGCGAACGAGTTGACGCGCCTCGAGGCCGTCGAGTTCGTCAAGACCGACCCGACCCCCGAGGAGCTGGCGAAGGAGTACGGGCTGAAGGAGCCGGCCCTGATGGCGAAGGTCACGTTCACCGACGCGAAGAAGGCGCCGGTCACCGTCGCGCTGGGTAAGCAGCGGCCGGGCAAGCAGGAGTTCTACGCCCGCGCCGGCGCCGACCCGACGGTGTTCGCGGTCAAGAAGGAGACGCAGGAAACGCTCGCCCGCGATTCGCTCTCGTACCGCCCGCTGCAACTCTGGCAGCTGCCGGCCGACGAGGTGGCCGAGGTGCGCGTGGCGAAAGGCGGACCCGAGTACCGGCTGAGACGCGACAACGGCTCCTGGAAGCTGACCGGCCCGTTCGAGGCGCCGGTGGCGCCGGCCGAGGCGAGCAAGCTGGCCGAGGGGCTGGCAGACCTGCGCGCCGAGAAGTACGTCGCGCACGCCGCCAAGGATCTCGCGAAGTACGGGCTGGAGAAGCCATACCTGCGCGTCACCGTCGTACCGGAGGTCAGGAAGGAGGCCGACCCCAGGGAGAAGCAGGACGCGAAGGGCGCCGCGAAGAAGGGGCCGACGACCCACGTCATCCTCGTCGGCGACCCGACCGAGGCGGGCGCGAAGTCGCGCTACGCAAAGCTCGGCGACAATGACGCGGTCTTCGTGCTGGCCGAGAAGACGATCGCGCCGGCCGACCGGGCCGCGCTGGACCTGCTCGACCGAACGCTGCTGACGCTCGACCACGACGCGATTCAGCGGGTGCAGGCGTCGGGCGCGAAGGGGCCGGTGTTCACCCTGGAGCGAGCGAAGGGCGAGTGGCAGCTGCTCGGGTCGCCGGCCTCGCCGTTCCGGCCGGACGCGGACCAGCTCGACGGCACGCTGCGCGCCCTCGCGAGCCTGAAGGCCAGGCGGCTCGTCGCCTACGCGCCCAAACCCGACCTCGCCGCCTACGGCCTGGACAGGCCGGCCCTCGCCCTGCGCGTGACCGTGCAGGAGGTGGGCGAGAAGGGCAAGACGAGCGAGCGCATCGTCACCCTGGGCAAGCCGGTCGCGGAGGGCAAGGGCGAGCGCTACGTGCGGGTCGATAAGAGCCCCGCGGTGGCGGTACTCGACGCCGGCACCGCGGAGGCACTGAATCGCACGCACCTGGACTTCGTCAGCCGCATTCTCTTGCGTCTGGAACCGGACCAGATCGCGTCCGTGCGGCGGACCGGGGCCGGCGAACCGCTGGAGGTGGTGCGCAAGGCGGGCGCCTGGCAGATGCTCAAGCCGGCGGACCGCCCCGCCGACCAGCAGGTGCTCGACGGGCTGGCGCGCGACCTGGCGCAGCTCCGCGCCGAGCGCATCGCTGCCTACCCGGTGATCGACCTGAGTTCGTTCGGGCTGGAGAAGCCGGCGGCCGTCCTGACGATCCGGGTGATCGCCGACAAGGGCAAGCCGATCGAGCATGCCCTGCAGATCGGCGGCCCGGTGAAGGACGCGGACGGGACCAGGAATTTCCGGTATGCGCGCCTCGACAGGTCGGAGGCGGTGGTGGTCCTCGACACCCGCCTGGCGGTGGACCTGCTCGCGGTCCCGCTGCAGTTCCGCGACCGCAACCTGGCGAAGGTCGCGTCGCCGGACCGCGTCACGCTGGAGCGCGACGGGCGGAAGGTAACGTTCAAGCGGGCCGACGACGGCTGGAAGATGATTGAGCCGGTGGCGGCGGAGGCCGAGAGCGCCGAGCTGGATGCCCTGGTCAAGGGTCTGGCGGGGTTGCGGGCCGACGCGCTGGTAGCCGAGGCGCCCAAGGATTTGAAGCGGTTCGGGCTGGACAACCCGCAGGCGCGCTGGCAGGTGTTCGCCGACGGCAAGGAAGCCTTCACGCTCCTCGTGGGTGTGCCCGAGAAGGACTCGGTCAGGGGCGGCCGGCGCGTTTACGCCCGGTTGGAGTCCGGGCCGCTCGTGTTCCTGCTCGATCCCAGACTGAGTGAGCAGGTTCTGGCCGAGTATCGCAACCGGAAGTCCTGGCCGCGCATCGACGCCGCCCAGGTCGAGCGCGTGACCTACCGCTACCCGAAGCAAGAGGTCGTGCTGCGGAAGGTCGGGGACGGGTGGGAGGTGGCGGGCAAGCCGGGAGAGAAGGTCAACGCCGAGGTGGTGCGCGACGTCCTCGATGCGCTGGCCGAGTTGCGGGCCGAGCGCTACCTCGCCGACCAGAAGGCGGACCTGAAGCTATACGGGCTGGACCGGCCGGCGCTGACGGTGGAGGTGCAGACGCCGGACGGGAAGCGTGCCTTCAACCTCGGCCGGCCGGAAGGCGAGTCGGAGCGGCGTTACGCGAACGTTCCGGGGCCGGCCAGCGGCGCCGTGTTCGTCATCGCCGAGGCGGCGGCGCGCCGCCTCGTCCGGCCGCCCGAAGCGTTCACCGCGGCGAAGAAATAGACCGGACTTGCACCGAAGCACCTGGACTTGCCTCGTGCCGCTTGCGGCTGGTCGCCTCGCCTGCTGCGACCGACTGCCAGGGCAGGGGGCAAGGGATCCCGTGTGCAATGGAATGGGAAAAGCCCACGGGACGCCACCCGTGGGCTTTACCAACCATCCTGGCACACCATCTCCCTTGAACCGCTTTAGGTTCCGAACTCCGGGCGCCGCTTGGCGAGCTGCGCCTGCAGGCGGGCAACGATGCTGGAGTGCATCTGGCTGACGCGCGACTCACTCAGGTCGAGCGTCGCCCCGATCTCCTTCATCGTCATGTCCTCGTAGTAGTAGAGGATGATGATGAGCCGCTCGTTGCGGTTCAGCCCGCGCGTGACGAGCCGCATCAGGTCGCGGTTCTGCAGGCGGTGGGTCGGATCCTCGGCCTTCTTGTCCTCGAGGATGTCGATCTCGCGGACGTCCTTGTAGCTGTCCGTCTCGTACCACTTCTTGTTCAGGCTCACCAGCCCGACGGCGGTCGCGTCCCCGGCCATCTTGTGGAACTCCTCCAGCGCCACGCCGAGCCTGGCGGCCATCTCCTCGGCGGCCGGCGGGCGACCGAGTTCCGCCTCCAGGGCCTTGCGTGCCTCCTCCAGCTTGGTGTGCTTGCTGCGCACCAACCGCGGCACCCAGTCCATGGTTCGCAACTCGTCCAGCATGGCCCCGCGAATGCGCGGCACGCAGTAAGTCTCGAACTTGACCCCGCGCTCCAGGTCGAACGCCTCGATCGCGTCCATCAGTCCGAACACCCCGGCGCTGATCAGATCGTCGAGGTCAACGCCCTCGGGCAGGCGCGACCAGATGCGCTCCGCGTTGTAGCGCACCAGCGGCAGGTACTGCTCAACCAGCTGGTTGCGCATCTCCACGTTCCCGGGCTCGGCGCGATAGTCGCGCCAGAGCTGCTGGATATCCACGTCAACATGCGTCACCATGGACTCCTCCCTGATGTAAGGCAAGCGCTGGTGGGTTTCCCCCGTATCGAGCCAGTCCCGCCCGCTGGCGACCGCTGCGCGGTTGTCGCCGGGCGGGGGGCGTGAGGCGGATCCCGTCGTGGGCGGGAACGGCGGGCCGCCCGGCCCGGCAGACTCTCTGGTCCGCCCGACCGCGGCGGGGGCGTGCGCGACTCCCCCGAGATCGCTCACCCCGCGTGTTCCGATGATGACCCGTGAAAGGCCGGCGGCGCTCGAACTCGCCCTGCCGCGACATCCCTCGGCGGAGAGCGGCCCTGCCGTGGTGCCTTTCGACCCCCAGTCCGAACCTGACCGATACCCCCGCTTACCTGACCCCGTCTGCCGGCCGCGCCCCGCGCGGGCACTCCCTGCGTCCCGGTTCACACCAGGTGCGGAGTGTTAGCCCGCGTCAGAAGCGGCCCCCATTCCGGCCATTGGCTTCGCTGATATCGACTGCAAGCCTTCTCGCCCTGCAGCAAAACCCGCGAAATTCCCGCACGACCGTTGACGGCGCACCGCGGACGTTTGGGGCATCCGGCGCGGCCGGCGTTCCCCGGCAGTTCCCCCGAACTCCCGGACCGACGCGCGACGGCCTCGTCCCTCTTTTCCCCCGCCGCAGATACTTCTCGCAGCGGGCCGATGCGCTTTGGCGATTCCCTTCTGCTTTCGTCGCCGATTGGAGGCGGGTTGATACGGGATCGGGCGGGATTTGTCCAGACCAGAATGAAGGCGCGATGAGGTGCCTGCGCAGCCCACGAGTGACGCCCCGTGGGTCAGGTCTCCAGCCCTCCACCCACGGAACGCAGTCCGTGGGCTTGATGGGTTCCTGGTGTCAGCTGGTCGGGGTGAGGGCGTCCCGGAGGAAGCGCCCGGTCACGCTCGCCGGGCACGCAGCCACCGCCTCCGGCGGACCCGCGACGAGGAGTTGCCCCCCGGCCGCACCACCTTCCGGACCCAGATCGAGGATCCAGTCGGCGGCCGCGATCACGTCGAGATTGTGCTCGATCACCACGACACTGTTTCCCGGTTCGATCAGCCGCCGCAGCACCCGCAGCAGCGTGACCACGTCCGCGAAGTGGAGCCCCGTCGTCGGCTCGTCCAGCAGGAACAGCGTTCGCCCGGTCGCGCTGCGCCCCAGTTCGGTCGCCAGTTTGACACGCTGCGCCTCGCCGCCCGAAAGCGTGTTCGACGGCTGGCCCAGCGTCAGGTAACCCAGGCCGACATCGGCGAGAGCCTGCAACGGTCGCGCCAGCGACGGGACGTTGGCAAAGAACGCCAGGGCCGCCTCCACCGACAGGTCGAGGACGTCCGCGATCGACCGCCCCTTGCAGCGGACTTCCAGCGTCGCCCGGTTGAACCGACGCCCCCGGCACACCGGGCACGGCACGGTCAGGTCCGGCAGCAGGTGCAGGGCCACCTTGCGCACGCCCTGGCCCTGACACTCCTCGCAGCGGCCGCCCTTGACGTTGAAGCTGAACCGGCTCGCCCCGTAGCCGCGCACCTTCGCCGCGCGCGTCGCGGCGAACAGCCGCCGCACCTCGTCGAAGACGCCCGTGTAGGTCGCCGGGCTGGAGCGCGGCGACCGCCCGAGGGCCGACTGATCCACCTCGATCAGCTTGTCGATCTGCTCCAACCCTTCGATGGCGTCATGTGCGCCGGGCGGCGGGGCCGGCAGTCCGAGGGCGCGGCGCGCCGCCGCGGCGAGGGTGTCGCGCACCAGCGAACTCTTCCCCGACCCGCTCACCCCCGTGACGCACACCAGCCGGCCGAGCGGGAAGGCGGCGTCGATGCCCTTGAGGTTGTGGTGCCGCGCCCCGCGCACCGTCAGCCACGCCGTCGGCAGCGGCAGGTCGGGGCGCGCGACGCGCCCGGCCGTCCCGGCGCGCAGGTATTCGGCGGTGACCGAGTGCGGGTCGGCGAGCACCTCCGCGACGGTGCCGCGGGCCAGGACGCGCCCGCCGTCCTTCCCCGCTCCCGGACCCATGTCCACCAGGTAGTCGGCGGCGCGCATCACGGTCTCATCGTGCTCGACCACGAGGACCGTGTTGCCGCGCCGCTCCAGCCCGCGCAGCGCCGCCAGGAGCCGGCTGGTGTCGCGCGGGTGCAGGCCGACGGTCGGCTCGTCGAGGACGTAGCAGATGCCGAGCAGGCCGGTCCCCAGGTGGGTCGCGAGCCGGGCTCGCTGCGCCTCCCCGCCCGAGAGGGTTGGGGCCGGCCGGTCGAGTGTCAGGTAGCCCAGCCCGACCTCCTGCAGGAAGCGGAGCCGGTGCAGGATCTCGCCGACGACAACCGCGCGGATGTGCTCCCCGCCAGCGGGCAGGCCGTCACCTCTCTCCCCGGCCCCCTCCTCTGCGAAGGGCGGGGGAGCAAGCGGCTCTTTCTTCCGCCTTCCCCTGGAGGGAAGGGAGGTCGGGGGGGTTAGGTCTGGCAGCCCCGTGAAGAAGTCGGTCGCCTCGTCCACCGTCAGCGCTGTCACCTCGTGAATCCCCCGGCCGGCGAAGCGGACGGAGCGGGCCGCGCGGTTGAGCCGGGCGCCGCCGCACTCCCGGCAAGTGAGGTAGCCGGCAAAGGGGGCGAGTGCCTCGACCGGCGGGGCGTCCTCGGCGCCGGACTCGGCCTCCCGCAAGGCGCGCTCCAGTCCGGGCACGATGCCGGCGACCGGGCGCTCGGTTTCCACGGTCCCGTGGAGTAGTGCCTGCACCGCCCCGGGCGGCCAGTCGCGCAGCGGTTTGTTCTTCCCCCAGCTCTTCCCCTGCGGGTGCGGGAACGCCTTCGCCAGGTCGAGCAGGGTGCGCTTGTCGAGTACCGGCAGCGCGACGACGCCGCCCGTCTGCTCGCGGAGGCGGACCACGGCCAGCGCCGCGGTCAGGTTCCGGTCGGGCAGCACGCGCTCCGGGTCGATCTCCCACACCCGACCGAGCCCCTCGCACGCCGGGCACGCGCCGTGCGGGTTGTTGAAGCTGAACGAGCGCGGCTCCAGCTCGGGGTAGGTGAGGCCACACCGCGAGCAGGCGTACCGGGTGCTGAAGACGCGGTCGTGCCAGTCGCCGTCGTCGGCGTCGGTGATGACGACCGTGCCGCCGCCGTGCTTGACCGCGGCCGCGATCGACTCTGCCAGTCGGCCGCGGATCCCCTCGCGCACGACGAGTCGGTCAACGACGAGGTCAATGGTGTGCTCGACCTTGGGGTTGAGACGCGGGATGTCGCGCACCTCGGTGAGCACGCCGTCGATGCGCGCTCGCAGGAACCCCGCTTGCCGGATCTGCTGGAAGACATCCCGGTGCTCCCCCTTCGCTGACCGCACCAGCGGCGCCAGCATGTAAATCTTGCGCCCCTCACCCAGTCCGAGCGTCTGGCGCAGGATCTCGGCCGGAGTGTGGCGGCGGATGGGGGTGCCGCACTCGGAGCAGTGCGGGGTGCCGAGGCGGGTCCAGAGCAGGCGAAGGTGGTCGTGGATCTCGGTGAGGGTCGCAAGGGTGCTGCGCAGGCGGGCGGCCCCGGGGTGCTGGGCGACGCACAGTGTCGGCGGCAGCCCCTCGACCAGATCGACGTCGGGACGCTGGAGCGGGTCGAAGAGGGCGCGCGTGTCGCCGCGGAGGGTTTCGAGGTAGCGGCGCTGCCCCTCGGCGTAGAGGGTGTCGAACGCGAGCGAACTCTTGCCCGACCCGCTCGGGCCGGTCAGGACGGTCAACCGCTCGCGGGGCAGGTCGAGGTCCACGTTGTGCAGGTTATGCTCGCGCGCCCCGCGGACGCGGATCCACCCGCCGCTGTCTGCCATCGGCATCCTCTTGACGGCCCAGAAATCGGGGGGAAGAATCTTGTAGCATAAGGCGGTCTCCGCTCCCTGACAAGGGCCAGCGTCTGGCGCGAAAAAGCCTGGCCCGAACAACGTGCCGGGCCTCCCGCCAGTGGGGATGTGCTGGAAAGTCTCAAGGAAGGGACGTCCCGCGCCCGATGTTTGCCTCAGGGGGCGGAGTCTGACTTACGCTCTGCCAAGGACGCACCTATCTTACGGCAAGGGGCCGTTCGCCCATGCTGCCCGGGCCTGTCACCCCGCGGCGGCGATTCCCTGGCCCCGCGGCGCGCCGTCTGGTCGCCCGGGTCGCTTTCAAAGAGACGGACTCATCTGTGACGGCACAACCGGAAACGAGGGCCAAGCCGTGCGCGTCGTGCCCTTGATCATCGTCGCGGCCTGCTGGGGTGCCTTCCTGGTCGGCTGCAATTCCGCCAATCGCCGTCAGGGAGGAGGAGCGAGCGGCGGCACCCCGTTCATGGGAGCCACCGCCCAGGGATCGGGCCGACCTGCCGCGCCGGTCGATCCGCTGGAGCAGACCTCGCGCCCGCCCCCGGACCTCGACGGTATCCTCGCCGGCCAGGTCGTGGACCGTGTCACCGGCCGTCCCGTCAGCGCGAAGATCCGCTGGACCTGCCTGGAAGAGTCGAAGGAGGAGGGCGACCGGATCTACGTCGATACCGACAACAAGGGGTTCTTCATCATCCAGGGGCTCAAGTCCGGGCGCCACTACAAGCTGGTGGCATCGGCGAAACAGCCCGACCGTGCCCTGACCGGCGTCCTGTACACCGTCGCCCCGAGCCCGCGCTGCGTGATCCCGCTGCAGGAGGATCGTTCAGCCCCGGCCCCGGCTCCGGAGGGAGGAACCCCGGCCCCGCCGCCGCCGGCGCCGCCGAACCGCAGCCCGGACAAGACGGAGGATGCGGACAAGAAGAAGGCGGCCCTGACCGCGCCCGAGCGGCCTGCGTCGGCGGTCGTGCCAGTGTGGGAGCCCGGGGTTGGCTCGGTGAGCGTGCCGCCCCCGAGTTCGGGCCGGTCACCTGTAACCATCCGGACCCCGGTCCCGCTCGCCCCGGAAGCGCCGCCCACCGCCGGCTCGCCGGCCCGGTCGCGGCCGCCCGCCCTGCCGCCCACTGAGCGCTTCGCCGACCCGAGCCGCATCGCGCAGGAGCAGCCGAGGCGGCCGTGGGAGCACCCGGCGAACATTCAGGGGCCGGCGCCGATCCCGTCGTGCCTGCTGATCGGTCAGCAGCTGCGGAACTTCGCCCTGTACGACCTGAGCGGGCGGCCGTGGGAGTACCGCATCCAGCACCGCGGAAAGGTCGTGCTGATCGACTTCTGGGCGAGCTTCTGCCAGCCGTGCAAGCAGGCGGTTCCGCACCTGCGGGCGCTGCAGGAGCGGTACGGCCCGGCCGCGCTGCAGGTGATCGGCATCGCGTGTGAGGGCGCCGGCGACCCGCGCGAACAGGCCCAGCGCGCTGCCCTGGCCGCCCAGAGCCTGCAGATCAACTACACGCTCCTGCTCAGCGCCGGTGGCAACTGCCCGGTGAAAACCCAGTTCACCGTCGGGGTGCTGCCGACGCTCGTCCTGGTGGGCGAACACGGCTACATCCTCTGGCGCCACGAGGGCCGTCTCGACCCGGAGAAGCTGCAGGAACTGGAACGGCACATCCGTCTGCGCCTCGGCACCAACTGACACCCACGAAAGCCCACGGGTCACGACCCGTGGGCGGAGTGCTGAAGACTCCGCCCACGGGTCGCGTCCCGTGGGCTTTGAAGCGGCCTCGCCAACCATCCCTCTTGCTGCTGCACCAGGTGGAAAAAATACGAGCCGCTGGGGCGGCTCGCGAGGAGGGCGCGACGATGGCTTTCGGTCGGGCCGTCAGGGAGCAAGCGCCCTGGTGATCTGCACGCTTCGCGCGACTTCCTCCGCCTCGCGCGTCAGGTTGGCCAGGTCGGCCGGCAGCAGCCGGGCCACGATCGTTGCCCCGCCGAGCGCCTGCCGCACCACGAAGTAGGTCAGCACCACCCGCTCCTTGTTCAGCACCACGTCCACGGAAAACCGCTCGATCGCCTGCGGGGCCGGCTGGATCTGGCGCGGCTGGTCGATCGCGCTGGGGACCGCCTTTTGCTGCCGCAGCCACCCCTGCACCTCCTGCAGGAACGCCGTCGTCTGCGGCATCTGTTTCGGCGGCTCGACCGTCACCATCAGACCGCTGCCGCGGCTCTCGTCCAGCCCGATCTGCCGGCCACGCACCCCCGCCACCCGCCACCGCCGCGGGTGCAGGAAGCGGATCCCGAGGTCCGGGTTGTCGTACAGCAGCCGGGTGTTGGTGTCGTTCGGCTCCAGAGCCAGACCGCGCAGGGCCGCGTCGGCCACCTCGCGCACTGGCGCGCACGGCCGGCGGGTCAGCACGAAGTTGCCCTCCACGCGCCCGACCGTCTTGCCTTCTTTGTCCAGCAGGTGCTGTACGCCGGTCACCGACAGGTAGCTCAGGTGGTGCGAGACGAGGTCGAAGTAGAAGTACCCGTCGAGCTGGTGCCGGCTCATCCCGTCCTCGCCGACGCCGCGCACGCTGCCAGTGAACGACACCCGCGCGTGACGCCGGCCGCCCAGGGTGGTGAACTGCTCCAGTCGGCAGCGAACGCCCCCGTCTTCCACCCGCTCCAGGTCCGTCAATTCCTGCACCGCGCCGGCCCCGGCCGGCCAGGTTTCGCCCGGCCGTACCGCCTGCGCCGGCAGCAACCCGGCCAGCGCGGGGGTGAACACATCCGTGCGGATCAGGTCAATTTCGCCCCAGCTGAGCGGGCCGTCAGGGGAGAATGGCACCTCTGCCTGGGCCAGACGCAGGAGGACCAGGCGCCGCACCTCGGGCCGCAGGGTGCTCTGCTGGGGCTGGTCGCCGACCGTCCGGTCGAAGTCCACGCGCCGGTAAATCCGAATGGTTTTGCCTACCCGGCCGTCTCTATCCACAGCGAGGACGCGCTCGTCATACTCGATCGCGCTCTTGCCGACCACCCCCAGCTTGCCCGCACCTGCCCCTGCCTTTTCCGGCGGCAGGGTCAGCGAGCCCGTCAGCTCGACCCGCGTGCTCACGTGGTACTCGTACCCCGGCGCGTACGGTTCGCGGAGACGAACCGCCTCCTGAGCACGGACTACCCCGCCCGCGCCGGCGCTAACCACCAGAGACAGAAGCGCTCGCGTGACGCCGCAAGGAATTGCCATCGATTTGCTCCCGAGGGATGCCGGTCTGGGGTGATGACGTGCATTGAACTCGCAGGGCAGACCAAGTGGCGTGCCTGGAGAAGCCGGGCAAGCGCGGTCGCTGCCCGGCGCGGGCCGGCGTTCCCCTGCACGATTTTACCCCAGGAGTGAAGGGGGTGCTCCGCGCAAGTCATGATCCGGCCTGCGCTTCTTTCCAGACGAGTGCGCGGTTATGCCTTCTGGGGAAGAAGTGCAGCGCGAGCAAACCGTTACCGCATGACCGAAATGGGCGCAGCCACGCTTGCAATTTTGAACACAACAAGTGTAACTTGGTTCATTACTCAGGCGCTGCGAGAGAACCTCGTGCCGATTCGCAACACCGGGGCCGGCGCGAGTTGAAATGGCGGAAGGGCAGTACAACCAAGGAATTGCGAAGCGATCGCTAACTTTTCAGCGAAACCTGATTGGTGTGTCAAGGGCAATTGGCACATGGGTTGCACAAAGGAGGGCCGGCCGACAACAACCCGTGCGGAGAACCACCGCCTGCGAGGGCGTGAATAACGTCACAAGACGGGCGAAGAACTGAATGACGGGGTGGTGTCAGCAAAACCATCCCCGTCCTGAACCCCCGAGGGGTTCGGCGTCTCTAAGAGAGAGAGGGTTGCTGACGGTCCATCATCGACACCCGAAGAAGGGCACCTTGAACTTTTTCCAGGACCGCGGAGGTCGCGACGAGCGTAGTGAAAAGGCCGGGCCGCTGAGGCAGAGAAGAAGCGGCCCGCGAACGGAGGAGAAGGACGGAATCGAAGGCAGGCGTCGCGGCGGACTTCCCGCACGGCGCCCAGCGCGGCGGCCATCCTGACCCGGCACAGGGCTCCCGTCGCAAAGGAGTGAATCGTGACGACCTTCAAACCCCCTGCACTGAAGCAGCTGACCGACCAGCAGGTCCGTTTCGTTCCCCCCGCGCGGCGGATGGAGCAGCTGGCCCGCGCGGAGCGACTCCTCGCCGAGACCGCCCCCGACAAACAATACCCCTATCAGTTCGTCTGCTTCCGCATTACCGACTACCGTCCGGACGCCTACCCCGACCTGCTGATCGGGAGCGAAGATCTGGAGCACGACCTGGGGCTGTTCATCGCCGAGCTGGCCGGCTCCTTGCCCGCCGTCCCGGCCGAGGAACTGGCCGAGCCGGTCATGACGATCGAGGAGTTTAGCCGGCAGCTCAACGTCACGCCCAAGACGATCAATCGGTGGCGCAAGCGCGGACTGATCGGCGTCCCAATTCTGGTAGACGGGCGCAAGCAGGTTGGGTTCATACCGTCCCTCGTGGGGCCGTTCCTCAGCGCCAACCAGGAGCGCGTGCAGCGCGGGGCGCGCTTCTCGCACCTGACGGAGGGCGAGAAGGAGGAGATCCTCCGCCGGGCACGCCGCCTGGCTCGGGTGCCGTCGGGCAACCTGACGGAGATCAGCCGGCGGATCGCCCGCCGCCTGGGCCGGTCGGCCGAGACGGTGCGGTACACGATCAAGAACTTCGACCGCGAGCACCCCGACCAGGCGCTGTTCCCGTCGGCCACCGGCCCGCTGGACGAAACAACAAAGCAGACCATCTACAGCTCGTACCGGAGAGGTATCGCCGTGGACACGCTGGCCAGGCGCTTCGCGCGCACGCGGACATCAATGTATCGGGTCATCAACGAGGTGCGGGCCAGGCGCCTGCTCAGCCAGACGCTGGACTACATCCCAAACCCCTCGTTTGACGACCGCACGGCCGAGGCCGACATCCTGGCCCCGATGCCCGGCGCGGAAACGTTCGAGGCCGGGCGCAAGCAGCTGCGCGTCCCGAAGGACGCCCCGCCCGAGCTGGCCCCGCTGTACGAGATGCCACTACTGACGCGCGAGCAGGAGGCGCACCTGTTCCGCAAGATGAACTTCCTCAAGCACAAGGCGCATCAGCTGCGCAAGGGCCTCGACCCGGCCCATGCCCGGACCCAGGATCTCGACCAGATCGAGGATCTGCAGGACCAGGCCAGCCGCGTCAAGGAGCTGCTCATCAACTGCAACATGCGGCTGGTGGTGTCGATCGCCAAGCGGCACGTTGCCCACGCCGACAACTTCTTCGAGCTGCTGTCCGACGGCAACGTCTCGCTCATCCGGGCCGTCGAGAAGTTCGACTACAGCCGCGGGAACAAGTTCAGCACCTACGCCTCATGGGCGATCATGAAGAACTTCGCCCGCAGCATCCCGGAAGAGAAGCACCGCCGCGAGCGCTACGTCACCGGCCACGAGGAGCTGTTCGAGGTCGCCCCGGACAACCGAACCGACGAGCAGGAGTGCCTGGCGTCGGCCGAGCAGGCGAGCCACAAGGTCAACCGTCTGCTGGCCCTGCTCGACCCGCGGGAGCGCGAGATCATCCGCTTGCGGGCCGGGCTCGATTCCGGATCCGAAGGCATGACACTGGAGAAGATCGGCGAGCGCCTCGGCATCACCAAGGAGCGCGTCCGCCAGCTGAACGTGCGGGCGATGAAGAAGATGCGCAGCCTCGCCGAGCTGCACCGGGACGAGCTGAGCTGATCGCCCAGAAAAGCGTTTCGCGCAAAGACGCAAAGAGCGCCAAGAAACACTTTCTTGGCGCTCTTT
>JADLBT010000348.1 GCA_020847555.1 Gemmataceae bacterium | reverse complement strand
GTGCCCGGCTCGCGGCGCGTGATGGCCACCGCCGGGGCGCATCACGCCATGACCGCCGGCTCGATCATTCTCGTCGATCCCAGCCGCGGTGTCGATGGCCCCGCTCCGCTGACGCGCCTGACGCCCGATGCTCTGTTCCCCGAGAGCGAGACGCGCATCCCGCCAGCGGGCTGGCATGCGCCGGTGGGGGTCGCGCGGCCGCCGACCGTGCCCGTCCAGGCTCAGCGCTGGCCAGGGCACTGCTACCGCAGCCCCTATCCGCTGTCCGACAAATACTTCCTGGCCGCCTACAGTTTCGACCAGCTCCTCGGCGAGCCGGCGGCGAACCCGGTCAACATGTTCGGCCTGTACCTGGTGGACGCCTTCGGCAACAAGGAGCTGCTCTACCGCGATCTGAACATTGCCAGCCTCTATCCCCTGCCGCTTCGGCCTCGGCCGCGGCCGCCGCTGCACCATCCGACCGCCAGGCACGCCGGCGCCCAGGAAGGACTTTTTTATATCCAGAATGTCTTCGTGAGCGACCCGCCCCTGCCCAAAGACGCCATCAAGGCTCTGCGCATCCTCCAGGTGGTGCCGAAGTCCACGCCGGGGATCAACTGGCCGCGCGTCGGTATCGCCAACGCCTCGCCGGGCAAGCAGGTGCTGGGTACGGTTCCCGTGGCGGCGGACGGTTCGGCCTACTTCCGGGCTCCTGCCGGCATTCCCCTGACCTTCCAGGTGCTGGACGAACACGGCCAGGCGGTGCAGATGATGCGCAGTGTGACGTACCTCCAGCCGGGCGAGGTGCAGTCCTGCGTCGGCTGCCACGACCGGCGGACGGCCGCCCCACCGCCTACCCAGGTCGGCCAGGCTCTGAAGCGGCCGCCCGCGGTGATCAAACCCGGTCCGGACGGCTCCCGACCGCTCAGCTACCCGATCCTGGTGCAGCCGGTGCTCGACAGGCACTGCGTGAGCTGTCATCAGCCGAAGAAAGCCGAGGGCAAGATCGTCCTGACGGGTGAGCCGCAGGGCGCCTTCTCGGTGTCGTACAATGCCCTGGCCCCGCGCGTGGCCTTCACCGCCTGGGGCAACCGGCCCGGCGATTTCCGCATCGTCAACAGCGAGCCGCGTACCATGCCGAATCACTTCGGCGCCCGCGGCAGCGAGCTGATGAAGATGCTGTCGAAGGGGCATCACGGCGTGAAGCTGAGCGCCGAGGATCGCGAGCGCCTCATCACCTGGATGGACGCCAACGCCATGTTCTACGGCACCTTCGAGCACAGCGACCAGGCCCGGCAGCGACGCGGCGAACGGATCGGAGGACTGAAGCACCAGTAAGAGGAGATGGCAGCATGCTTCGCGGCAAGCGATTGGGTGCTCTGGCCACCCTGACTCTCCTCGGCGGAGTGGCCTGGCTGCTCGCCGCCGGGCAGCAGTCGGCCGGCAATACCGACGGCTTTCTGACCTGGAACCTCGGCAACCTCGCCCCCGGACAATCCGCCCGCCGCACCATCCTGTTCCTTCACGCCGCCGACCGCGACGCCGCCGCCCGAATCCTGGAGCAGGCCCGGCGCCGGCACCTCGCCGGCTGGAGCGATGCCTGGATCCGGGAGAAAGGCACTGTCCCGCCGGGCGGCAAGGATGTCTGGATCAGGAACCAGGTCACCGATTTTGCCCTGGGCTCCGATGGCGGCTTCTTCTGGGAGCAGGGGGCGCTCCAGTCGTTGCGACACCAGGGCAGCTCACAGATCGGCAAGCAGTGGACGCCCGGCGGCGGTAATCCGGGCCGCAGCGGCGGCCAGCTGAGCCGGGTCGGCTACTACCTCCATTACCACGACGGCGCCGCCCGCCAGGCCGGCATCCGCATCGCCAGCGGGCCGCGGCTGGAGCGACTCCGGGTCGTGCGACCGACCGCGCCGCTCGGCCCCGACCGCTGCATCACGGAGTTGGCCACGGCCGACGGCGAACTCCGCCTGGAGATCCGCTCCGCAATGGGCGACGGCCCGCTGGCGGCGCAGGAATACGTCCTCACCAGTACCGCCCCGCGACCGCTGACGAACGTCCGGCTGAGCGTCTACGCCAACCTGGAAGCCAACCACAGCCACGACAACGACCACAGCGTCCTCGACCCCGAACTTGGGGCTCTGGTCACGCTCGACCCGCCTAGCAAGGCGGTCTGCCTCCTGGCGGGCGTCGAGCCGGCCGACGCGGGCTGGTCGGGCATCTGGCCATCGCAGAATCAGCTCGCGGCCGGGACTGCCCTGGCGCGCAAGAACTGGCGCCCCGTGCGCGACCTGCCGGTGGCGGCGGCCCCGTCCGGCCCCGACGGCGTCGAGCCGCCGACCGTGTCGCTGACCGCCGCCGAGGCCGAGAAGGTGCTGCAGGCCGACTGGCTTCTGCAGGCGGAAGGAGCGCCGCTGCTCGTCCGTGCCGCGGAGGAGATCGGCGCGGCCCGCGACCTGGCCGCCCGCTTCGCACGGCAGCGGCTGACTGCGGACGTGCGCCGCGATCTCGAGCGCGACCTGCTCGAACTGGCCCGCCTGGAACAGCAGTTGCCCGCCGTGCAGGCGCGGCCGGACGATGCGGCGGCGCACCGCGCCTTCTACCTCGCCGTGCGCCAGGTCAAGCGGCGCATCACGTTCCGTAACCCGCTGCTCGACTTCAGCCAGGTCGTCTTCATCGACCAGCCCTATCCGCACGGTCGCGAATGGCAGCACCAGGCCCGCCATCGCAACGGCATGATGGCCACGCCTGGCGGCCGTCTGCTCGTCCTCGACGGCCTGTCGCCGGCCGGCAAGCTTCGCAAGGTCGCCGACCTGCCGCCCGGCAGCTACTGGCGGCCCGACGTGTCCTTTGACGGTAAGAAGGTGCTCTTCTGCTACAAGGGCGCGAAGGAGGAAGCGTTCCGCCTCTGGGAGGTGAAGCTGGACGGCTCGGGCCTGCAGCGACTCACCAGCAGCGAGTTTGACGATCTCGATCCGATTTATCTGCCCGACGGCGGTATCGCCTTCGTCTCGACGCGGACGCGGACCTACGTCCGCTGCATGCCCTACACCTACGTCTACACGTTGTGCCGCATGGATGGCGACGGCAGCAACATCCGCTACCTGTCACACAACAACGAGCCGGACTGGACGCCCAGCCTGATGGGCGATGGCCGCCTGCTCTACACGCGCTGGGAGTACACCGACAAGGCGCTGTGGCGCATTCAGAGCCTGTGGACTGTCCGGCCCGACGGCACCCAGCACACCACCTTCTACGGCAACCAGAGCGTCTGGCCCGATCACCTCGGCGAGGCGCGGCAGATTCCGGGGACGAACAAGGTCCTCTTTGTCGGCACGGCGCACCACAACTACTTCGCGGGCACGCTGGGCATCCTCGACCCGAGCCAGGGCTCGAACTACCCGGCCGGGCTGACGCAGCTCACCACGGAGATTCCCTGGCCGGAGTGCGGCCGCGGCCCCGACGACGACCGCCTGGCCCACAAGGAGTACCGGCACCGCGGCCGCAAGGGCGATTACAAGTCGCCTTATCCGCTCTCGGAAGAGTACTTCCTGGTCTCGATCAACACCGGCCCGTTCAACCTCTACCTGATGGACGTGCGCGGCAACAAGGAGCTGATCTACCGCGGCCGGCACAACCTCTGGTACGCCCAGCCGGTTCGCCCGCGCGTCCAGCCGCCGGCCCTGCCCAGTCAGGTCGTCTGGCCCGGCAAGGATCACCCCGGCCAGAAACCCGGCATCTTTTTCTCGCCGGACGTTTACGAGGGCTCCGGCATCCCGCGCGGCCTGGTCAAGCACCTGCGCGTACTCCAGGCGGAATACCACACATTCACGACCTGGGACCGCGACTTCCGTTTCGAGGGCCCGGCGGTCAGCGCCGTCCAGGCCGACAGCGTCAAGCGCATCCTCGGCACGACTCCGGTCGAGGCCGACGGCTCGTTCCGCGTCCAGGTGCCCTCGGGGGTGACGATCCACTTCCAGCTGCTGGACGAGAAGCAGCGCGCCTTGCAAACGATGCGTTCCTTCACCGGGCTGATGCCGGGCGAGGTGCGCGGCTGCGTCGGCTGCCACGAGGGCCAGACGCGCTCCCCGGCACCGCAAACGTCGCAGGTGCTGGCGCTGCGGCGGCCGCCCTCGGTGCTGACCCCGCCGCCCTGGGGCGATGCCACCATCAGCTTCGAGCGGCTCGTGCAGCCTGTCCTCAACCGCTACTGTGTCCGCTGCCACGACGGCGGCAAGGGCAGCGCCGCGCCGGTCCTCAAGCCGCGAGTGGGCAAGGGCGTGGCGTCGCGGCTGCAGCCGGGCACCAACGTCTTTTCGGAGCCGTATTTGCACCTGATTCGCAGCGGGCTGTCCGGCGTGATCCAGGCCGAGAACTACGACCATCGCGATCCCGCGGCGTACAGAACGCTGCCGCCGCTGACCCACCTGTCCTACCGCAGCCGGCTCCTGGAACTGGCGACCGCGGGGAAGCATCACGGGGTTCGGGTGGACGAGACAAGCCGCCTGCAACTGATTGGCTGGATCGACGCCAACGGCCCCTACCGCGGGCTGGAGGATGTTCGCAACCTGGATGAGCCGCGCTGCCGAAACGCGCCTTGCGTCCTGCGACCCTGAGGGGCAACCGTTCGGTGGCGTGGGGTCGGCGTCCGGCCTGAGGCCGGCTCCAGTCCCGCGCGGTTCGCGGAGCCTGCCGGGTGGGTCGCCCGTCAGCGGGAAAACGAACGGCGGCCGGCGACTTCCTCCGGCGCGGGGAGGTATTTCGCCTTCGGGAGTTCTGCAATGAAAGCGACCGCGACCCTGGCGCTCGGCGGTATCGCCGGCGCGCTGGTGCTGTCCGTGTGGGCTGCCGCTCCGCCTGCCGTGCCGCGCAGCGATGCCGAGGGACTGACCAATCTCGCGTTGTTGCCGGCGGCGCGGGCGTCGGCATCGTCCACCCATGCCGGCGGCAAGATGCCGATCCACCAGGTCCGACACCTGAACGACGGCAAGTATGGCAACAGCCACAGCTGGATCTCGGCTGGCGAGCCGTCGTGGGTCGAGATCGACCTGGGTGAGGTCTGCCGCATCGCCCGGGTGGTGCTGGGCAGCGAACATCAACCGTATCATCGAGACCGGGCCGCGACCCGCTTCGAGATTCTTGCGGCGAGCAGCAAGGACGCCGGGCGGATCGCCTGGAAGCGTCTCCTCAGCTACGAGGGCGAGCCGGTACGAACCACGACGGCCTTCGACCTGGAGCCAATCGCCGCCCGTTACGTCCGCGTGGCCATCCACCAGGGCGTCGGCGGCGAGGTCCGCATCGACGAGCTGGAGATCTACGGCCATCCGGCCCGCGACTTCAGTAAGCCGCTGCCCCGGCGCACCCCGACCGCCACGCTGCTCCGGCGCAAGCAGACTGCCGCCCTGCTGGAGCAGAGCCGCCAGGTGCTGGAGAAACTTGCGAGCAGGAAGAGCGACATCAGCGCCGAGCGCAGCACGCTGAACCGCCTGGCTGGCCGGGCAGGCCAGACGGACAGCGCCGAGGCTGCCGACCAGCTATGGGACGAGTTGCGGGCCTTCAAGCGCCACCTCTTCCTTCGCACCGCCGACGTGCCGCTGCCCTCGTTTCTGTTCGTTCGCCGGCACATCTACAACCCCAGCCACATCTATACTGAGTACTCCGACGCCCCTTACCGGCCCGGCGGCGGCGTCTGCCTGGGGTCGCCCGATGGCACCGTCAAGGAACTGTTCGCCGCGGGCGACGGTATCTGCCGCGATCCCGAACTGTCCTTCGACGGCAAGAAGATCCTGTTCTCCTACCGCAAGGGCAAGGACGGCACCTATCACCTCTGGGAGATGAACCTGGACGGCACGGGGCTGCGGCAGCTGACTGAAGGCCCCTTCCACGATATGTATCCGAGTTATCTCCCGGATGGGCGAATCGCCTTCATCTCCACGCGCTGCAAGTCGCGCGTGCTGTGCTTCACCACCGAGGCGGCGACGCTGTTCGTCATGCAGGCCGACGGCAGCGGTATCCAGCCGCTCACCGCCAACAACGTCAACGAGTACACTCCCGCGGTGCTGCCCGACGGCCGCATCCTGTATACGCGCTGGGAGTACATCGACAAGGGGGCCGACCACGCCCAGGCCCTGTGGGCCATTCGACCCGACGGCACCCAGGTCAGCCACGTTTTCGGGAACAACATCACCAAACCCTATTCCTTCCTCAGCGCCCGGCCGATCCCGGGCACGGATCGCTTCGTTTGCACCCTGGCCTCGCACTGGGGCGATCATGTCGGGCCGATCGGTATCGTGGACCCGGCCCTGGGCCGCAACAACCCCGCCGCCATCCGCAACCTCACCCCGGACGTGCCCATCGGGGTCTACAAGGGCTACCGCGATCCGTATCCGCTCTCGCAGGACTGGTTCCTCGTGTCGCATGCGCCGGGCAGTCGGTTCGGCATCTACCTTCTCGATGCTCAGGGCCGCCGCGAGCGACTCGTTGAGGATGAGCAGTTCTCGTGCTTCCAGCCCATTGCCGTCCGGCCGCGGCTCCGGCCGCCCGCCCTGCCCGCGACCGTGGACAGCAAGGCGAAGAATGCGACGCTGCTGTTGCTCGACGTTTACCGCGGGCTGGGCGAGGCCGTACCGCGCGGTGCCGTGAAGTACCTGCGCATCGTCGAGGAGCAGCGGCACGAGTTGCCCTGCCGCGCCGACGGCAGCTATCAGACGCATTTCGGCCCGCTCAAGGCCCACTACGCCAGCCCCACCACCGAGGTGGCCGGTCCCTACGGCTGGCCGACCTACATGGCCAAGCACGTCCACGGCCTGGTGCCAGTCGAGACGGACGGCTCGGCCTATTTCACCGTTCCCGCCGACAAACCCATCTACTTCCAGGTGCTGGACGCGAACCTCAACGAGATCCAGCGCATGCGCAGTTTCACACACCTTCGCCCGGGGGAGACGCAAACGTGCATCGGCTGCCACGAGCGGCGCAGCGAGACGCCAGCGCGCCAGCCGCCCGCCGCCCTGCGCCGGGCTCCCTCGCGCATCCAGCCGCCGCCCTGGGGCGCCGGTTCGTTCTCGTTCAGCAAGATCGTTCAGCCCACCCTGGATCAGCACTGCGTTTCCTGCCACGGCAGCACGCGGGCCGCGGGCAAGGTCGATCTGTCGGCCGCGACGGGAAAGGATGGCATTCCCGCCTCGTACCGCACGCTCATCCGCCAGGGCCTGGTGCGCCTGGTCGATAACGGCTGGCACGCGCCCAACCTCGTCCTGCAGCCGCTCAGCTTTGGCACCACGCAAAGCAAGGTGATCCGCCTGATCGACCAGGGCCATCACAAGGTGCGGCTGACGCCCGCGGAGCGCCAACGGCTCACGACCTGGATCGATCTGAACTGTCCTCTGTGGGATAACTACGATCCGGCACGGCGCAATTAGCCGTGCCAGCAAGATCGAAGCATCATGGACCACGGAGAGCTTCATGCGCTTCCGTCTGCACCCCCGCGCCGTCACCCTCCTCGCGTCCGCTCCCGTCCCGGAAATCCCGTCCAACACAGCGGAAAAGCCCCTTGAAGCTGCTCCCGAAAACCCGCTCAGTGTCCACGTCGGTTGACGATTTCCGAGACCCCGAGACCAGGGAGCGAACGCATGGAGATGAACGTCGGACGCGAGGTCGCCGCCCTGCAGCGGATGACCGTGAAGCAATCACCGTCTGCAAGTTCATCCGCTCAAAAACGCCAATCTCCCAGAATTCCTCCGTGGCTCATCTTCGGCCAAAGGAATAACAAGGCGTCATCGAACGGACAGGATCGGGAAGGATACTCTGCCTGCCACGCTTCACCTCCGGACGCCTCTCTCAACCCACCTCACTCCCAAGGGAAGTTCCCTGGGCGGCCCGCCTGACGCCGTAATCGCTCCATCCTCCTTGAGCTTGCATCAGGCGATTCGCCTCCGGCCGCGACAGGTCCAGTCGAACGGCACGCCGTCACGCCTTGATGCACTCGTCGTACAGTTTCTGGAACTCCGGCCCGCAGTGCTTCGCCTCGTGCTTGAGATCCTTCAACAACTGCACCTCGTCCGCATCCACATTCTTGTCGGCGAAAATCGTCTTGCGCAGCCACTTCGCCTCCGGGTCGCTGATCACTCCGTCCTCCAGCATCCGGCTCTTGATCGCCCGGAGGAACAGTTCGGTGAACGCCCGGACGGCCGACGTCGCCGACTGGCGCAGGTCGGCCAGGAACTCCAGCTCGGCCTTGTCGATCCGGCCGTCGGCGAGCAGCGCCTTCCGGATAATCTCGACCTCTTTAGTGTCGATACGACCGTCCGCCAGCAAGGCCGCCTTCGCGAGTTTCTTCCAATCCGCCATGCGCGCCTCCTTTAACGATGTCGAGGGTTCGTAGACAGGCTGGCGTAGCCCCTTTCGAGAGTCGTGGGGGGACGCCGGTAAAGGCCGAATGAAAAAGCTTCTCCACTGGGGCCGCCAGGGAACCGTCACGCCACGGAGAAACCCGCAGACGGTCCCGGTCGGGTACAGCGGATAGTTCGGCCGCCGACTGCCGGTACAATGGTCGCATGAGTACCCTCAGCGTGCAAGACCTGCAGCGCGATTGGCCCGCCTTCCGCGCCGGGCCGTGCCGTAGCTGATTGTCTGAGGAAGCGGGCTAGAGGAGCTGGAGACGGCACCTTTCCTGAGCCGGCGCCTCAGATCCCGCCCGCAATCTCCGTGTCCGCCCGGTCGGACTCCGGCGGCAGGGCGATCGCGATCGTCGTGCCCTTGCCCAGTTCGCTCTCGGCGTGAACGCGCCCGCCGTGCATCTCGACGAACGCCTTGACGACGGCCAGCCCCAGGCCCAGACCGCGCCGCTCGAACTCGTACACGCCGGAGGAGTGGCGCGACACGTCGAAGCGGGTGAAGAACGGATCGAACAGCCGCGGCAGGCTGGCCGCGTCCACTCCAACCCCGGTGTCGGCAACGCTCACCTCCGTCCCGCCGTCCGCCAGGCGCCGGGCCGACACCCGGATCACGCCGCCGTCGGGCGTGAACTTGACCGCGTTGATGAGCAGCTGGAAGACGCAGTCGCGCAGCTTGTCCTCCTCGACCGCGACCGTGCCCAGGTCCGCGGGCGCCTCGACCTCGAGGCGCTGCCGCCGCTGCTGGACGAACGTCGCCACGTCGTCCGCCGCGCGGCGCACCAGGTCCGCCAGCGCGACCGCCTTGCGGCGCAGCGGCCGGTCGAAGGAGTTCGTCAGGAGCAGTTTCGTCATCAGCTCCACGCGCTCGTTCAGGCGCACGCTGCCGACGTGGATGCGTTCCAGCCAGTGGCCCAGCGGATCGGGGAGGCCGGGCGTCTTGCGCGCCAGGTCGGACAGCCCCATCACGATCGTCAGCGGCGTGCGCAGCTCGTGGCTGGCGACCTTGATGAACCCCTTCTTCAGCTCGTTGGCCTCCCGCAGTTCGTCGTTGGCCCGTTCCAGCTGGCGGTTCTTCTCCTTCAACTCGTCCAGCAGCCGGCGGCGCTCCTCCAGCAGGTCGTAATGCTCGGCAGCCTGGCGCAGCACCGCCTGCAGCTCCTGCGGCTCCCACGGCTTGGTGATGTAGCGGTAGACGTGGCCCTGGTTGATCGCGTCGATGACCGCCTTGATGTCCGCGTAGGCGGTGAACAGCAGCCGCACCACCGAGGGGTAGTTCTGCCGCAGCCGGCCGAGGAACTCGACCCCGGTCATCTCGGGCATGCGCTGGTCCGACATGACGATCTGGACCGACTCCCGCTCCATGATCTTCAGCCCCTCGGCCGCCCGGGTGGCGCCGAGAACCCGGTAGTCGAACCGGAGCAGATCCTGCACGCTGTGGACCAGATCGGGCTCGTCATCGACGACGAGCAGACAGTGCTTGGGTTTCCCCTTCATCGCCGCTCCCCTTCCCCCTTCGCGAGGGTTCTCGCCCCGGCCCCACCTCCGGCGCGGGGACTTGCGGTCGAGCGGTGTCTTTCACTGCGCAGGCGGTCTCCCCGGGCGCTGCTCCAGCACCCGGACCGCCGCCCGCAGGCCGTCGTCGTCGCGCTCCCTCGCGAATTCGGTGCGGATGGCATCGAAGATCTGGCCTCGGACCGCGTGGGTGGCGGCGACCGCCGCCCACGCGGTCAGCAACAATCTACCCGTCCGGCGAACGCGCGGGGACATGAGGTTCTCCCGGCTCGGACGCGGGAACCGACGTAGGTCCATTATGCACGCCCGTTCGGGGAGTGGATAGGGTTCCGGCGCGCGGACCATGCAAGAAGAAGGAGGATGGCGGAGTGGCCCTCTGAAAGCCCACGGCTAGCGTCCCATGAGGGAGCCTGATACTTCCCCCCGGGATGCCGTCCGTGGGCTTTGAAAGCTTCTGTCCTCCCACTCCATCCCCCTTGCCCCTCCAATCGATTATTATTACGTCCGCTTCGTCGGGTGGAACTGCATTATTCCTGTATAACAGGGGGTAATTCGGTGGGATTCGATCCACGCGGTTCGACACCGAGCATCGTCGGACAGCGCCTCCGCTGTCCCGGGAACGACCCAGAAGGTGGGACCATGCAGCTGAAACCAGAAGTCATCAAGAAGTTCTCGAAGTTCAAGTTTTATGTCAGCGTGAACATACCGCAGGTGGCCAAGGTCAAATCGATCATGGACGCCATCGAGCGGTTCGCGGGGAGCATCAAGACCGAGGAGATTGAGAAGGCGCTGCAATGGGGCCGGGGGCCATACGTCGAGCCGGTGGCCAACCTGACGTCGAACGGCTCGAAGGTGTACGGCCTCTTTCAAGGGAACATCGACCCCAACAAGCTGAAGGTCCACAAGTGGCTGGTGGACCGCTTCGAGAAAGGGAAGGGTCTGGTCAAGACGCCGAACGGACGGCTCGTCTACATCGTCGGCGTGACCATGCTGCACGAGTTGACGCACTGGGCCGACTGGAAGGACGGCGTCGATACGGACGGGGAAGAAGGGGGGCGCTTTGAATCGGCGGTTTACGGCGGCGAGGTTTTCGACCCCAATTTCTAGAGCGTGTGGCGGGCGGGTGCAGCGGTCGCGCGGCGCGTGTGTCCGACCGCGCGACCCGGGGTTACGCTGTGCTGCACCTCGGGTCGCGCGGCCCGCGGGAGAACCCTATCGCCCGCTACCTCAGCGGCACCGCTCCGTCGAGGTAGCGCCAGTTCTTCAGGAAGTCGAGCAGGTCGGCCATCTCCTGCACCGTGACGTTCTGCTCCAGCCCCTCCGGCATCAGCGAGATGCCCGTGGACTGAACCTCGTCGATTTCCGACCGCAGCACCGTCTCGGTCTGGTTCTCGGCCCGACGCAGGGTGATGCTCGAGGCCGTTTCGGTTGCGATCAAACCGCTGAGTGACTTGCCGTCCTTCGTCACCACCAGGTAGTTGACGTAGTTGTTGTCGATCGCCTGGTTCGGGTTGAGAATGTCCGCCAGCATCGCCTCCGGCTGCTTGGTACGGGTGTCGGAGATGTCCGGCCCGACGTCCACGCCGACCCCGGCGACCTTGTGACAGGTGGCGCACTGCTTGCGGAACACCTCCATGCCGCGCTTCGGATCGCTCTTGAGGGTGAGCGCCGCCCGGTAGGCGTCCAGCACCTTCTTGCGGTCGGCCGGCAGGTTGCTACGCAGGAGCGTGCGGGCACGGTCGCGGATGTCGGCCAGCTTGTGGTTGACGAGCTGGCGCGTGCGCAGGACGTCGATGTCGGCCGGCCGCACCCGCTTCGCCTCGACCGCCTTGAGGAGTTCGCGGATCCGGCTTGGCTGGCGCAGCATCGCCTCGGTTACCTCCCGACGCAGGGCCGGGGTGTAGGCGCGCCACGACCTGAGCAGCAGTGTCGTGACCTCCGGCCGGGGCTGGGCGCCGAGGGCGCGGACCGCCGCGAGGCGCAGCTCCTGGGCGTTCTCCGGACCCAGCAGGCCGGACAGCGCCGGCCCGGCCGTGTCCCACGGAGCGTGGGCGAGCAGCCGGACGGCGGCTGTGCGGTCTTCCAGTGACACCTTGCTGTCACGGGCCAGAGTCGCCGCCTGCTTCAGGAGTTCGACGGTCCGCGCCGCTGTCGCGCGGTGCGCCGCCGGGAGCCTGGCCAGAAAGTCGGCGAGCCGCGTGCCGCGCCGCCCCATCCCCTCCGCCAGCCCGTTCAGCCCGGTCGTCTGCCAGCGGCCGCGGTCCTCCACCTTCAGTTCGTGCAGCAGGTCGAGCACCTGCGCGACCTCCGCCGGATCGCGTCGCGCCCCGACGAGCGGGGCGTACTCCTGCAGGAGCGCGAGCCGGTCAGCCGCATCCTTCGCCGCCCCCTTGCCGGCATCGGGCAAAATGCGTGCGATCAGCTTGCCGGCCCGCTGCGGCACCGAGCTGGCCACCGCCAGGCGCGTCCAATGGTCGTCCGCGCCGGCGAGGGCGATCCGCGCCAGCGCAGCGACGGCGCGCGCGCCATCCAGGCCGCCCAGCGTCAGCGCAGCCTGGAAGCGCACCCGCGCGTCGGCATCGCCCGCCATCTCGATGACCCTGCCCGACAGCTGCGCGTCCTTCCCCAGCGTCGGCTCCGTGAGCAGGACCGCATGCTCGCGGACGCGCGGATGCGGGTCGCGCAGCAGTCCGTCCACCTGTTTCGCGTCCAGGCCGCCCAGCGTCTCCAGCAGCCAGGCGGCGTGCAGCCGCGCCAGCGGACGGTCCGACGCGGCGACGAGTTTTTGCAGCAGAGGGACAGCGGCGCGGTCCTGCCGCTCCAGCAGCAGACGCTGGGCGGTGGTGCGCCACCAGGCGTCCGGATGTTCCAGCAGTTTGACCAGCTCCGCGCTCGTCGCCCTGCTCAGGCGCGGGTGGACCGCCTGGTGCCGGTGCTTCTCCGGAACGATGCGCCAGATACGGCCCCGGTCCTTGCCGAGGAGCAGGTCGGGCCGATTCTTCAGCTCCGACGGCATGAACTCGGGGTGCTCGATGACCGCCCGGTACATGTCCACGAGGTAGAGCGCGCCGTCCGGCCCGTGGGCCAGCGACACCGGCCGGAACCAGTCGTCGGGAGTGGCGAGGAACTCGACCTTGTCGCGCGTCGGTCGCGCGTGGAACGAGGCGCCGCGCGGCGTCAGCCGTTCCTGGTGCAGCAGGTTCCCGGTCGGCTCGCAGGTGAACACCGTCCCATAGTGCTCCTTCCCCAGCAGGTGGCCGCGATAGACGAACACGCCGCACGCGGCGGTGAATCGGCCGGCGTGCAGGTTCGACGTCGTCCAGTTCTTGCTCAGCGGGTAGACCTTCCCGCCCGACGACAGCGGGCCGTCGCCCAGTTCGGAGATGTCGTCCACGACGGCGGGCGCGGCCAGGTACGGGTTGCGGCGCAGGTAGCGATCTTCGAGGACGACGTGGCGCAGGTGGTGGCGGTTGTCGCAGACGAAGCGCCGCTGCCAGTCGTCGAACGTGTTGCCGTACTGGCCGAGCCCCGAGATCGCCTCGTACCGATCGCGCACCAGGTCGAACCGGAAATCCTTGCCGGCCAGGCTGACGGGCTGGGCGTCCGGCCGCCCGCTGCGCACGACCTGCCCGCCGCGCAGTCCGTTGGCGACGTACACCCAGTTGTCGATCCCGAGGATCGGGTGGCTGACGCGCAGCTGTGGGTTCTGAGCGGCGAAGCCCTCGTAGAGCAATTCACGTCGATCCGCCTTGCCGTCGCCGTCGGTGTCCTTCAGGTGGGCGATGTGCGGGGCCGCCGTCACGACCACGCCGCCCTTCCAGTGCAGCAAACCGTTGGCGAACAGCAGGCCGTCGGCGTAGACGGTGCTGTGCTCGTAGCGGCCGTCGCCGTCGCGGTCCTCGAGGATGCGGATGCGGCCCTGCGGCGGCTGTCCCCTGGCCGGCCCGTTGGGGTAATCGCGCATCTCGACCACCCACAGACGTCCGTCCTCGTCGAACGCCATCGCGACCGGGCTCTCGATTTGCGGTTCGCAGGCAACCAGTTCCATTCGCAGCCCCGGAGCGATGCGAATGTGCTTGAGCGCTTCCGCGGGGGTGAGGGGGCCTTTCGGGGTGGCCGGCGCTTTGGGCGGTTCCTTCTCGCCGCCGGGACGTGCGGTGCCAGCAAGGAGCAGGAGGGGAAGTAACGCGACAACGTGGGAAATTCGGCAGTTCATGGGGATCCTTGCAGTATCGTTCGTTGCCTGACCAGTCCGGAGCGCCAGCGCCGGGTTGGTTAGCGCGCCAGCGCCTTCAGCACCTCCGCCGCGGCCGCGGCCCAGCGGTGGCCCGTGTCCGGTTCGTAGCGTGCGCTGCGGTAGCCGGCCTCGTACCCGCCCTCGGTGTAACCGCGCCGGGTTGGGATGTAGCCGAGGCTGCCGTTCGTCAACCCGATGGTCCGCGTCGGCTTCAGCCCGGACGCCATCTCCACCTCGCGGCCCAGCTCGACAAAGATCTCGCCCGGCAGGAACGCCAGGCCGAACGCCCCGAGGCGCAGCGCCGCCACCTCCGCCCGGTGCTCGCGGTCCTTCGTCCGCGCCAGTACCAGGGCCGCCGGCGCGTACAGATCGTTGAACCCGAACGGGTTCTTGCCCTGCTGCTTCGGGTTCCGCAGCAACTCCTCCGCGAGCTTCACGTCCTCGGGACGCGGCCGGCGCAGCCGGGAGGCGACGTCGCGCGTCTGCGCCCCGAGGCGCAGCGCGAGCGGCTGCCCCTTCTGGAGGGCGGCCAGGGCAGCCTTCGCCAGCGCCTGACCGATGCGCTGCGACTCCTCCGGTCCGCTGCGCTGCTTGGCGTCGCGGATGTTGATGTGGTTGATGTTCCCGCAGCAGGCGTTGAAGAAGATCACCCGCCAGTCCTCGCCGAGCGCCTGCCGCATCATCGCCGCCAGGTGGTGCGGGTAGTCGGCGGAGTAGCGCGTCCCGCCGACGCAGTCCGGGTGCATGCCGTAGATGACGGCGACCACCCGGTTCGTCTGGAAGTTCAGGACGTGGACGCGCGGGTCGATCTCCCCGGCCGGGCGGACGACGTTTGCGTTATTCCGCCCGGGGTTGGTGCGCACCGTCCCGCCCTTCATGACGTACCGGCGGTAGTGGGCGACTGTCGGCTCGCGTCCCTCGTGCAGAGTCAACTGCTTCTCCTGGGCGGCGCGGACGGCGGCCCGGGCGACTGCGCCGGCGGTGCGCTCGACGAGCTGGCCGACCCACTTCTCGTCAACGCGGCCGGGGTAGAAGCCGGGGTAGATCGTGTCGGCATCGGACGTGTAGCTGCCGGCGCGCGGGGCCATGCCGCCGGTGTGGGTGTGGGTGGCGTGGACCCAGACGTGCCGCGGAGGCGTCTTCATCCGGGCGGCGACGGCCTTGCGGATGCGTCCGACGAGCGGGGCACCGATACCGATCAGGTCGCACGCCACCAGCGCGACACTCTCCTTGCCCTGGCTGAGGTACAGCACCTTCGCCCGGAGCGGGTCGAGGGTGCCGGTCGCCTGGCGATCGCGGAAGTAGCCGGGCATCGACCCGCCCAGGGGTGGGGTGATGTCGGCCTCGTCGTAAGCGGCGCGGAGTGGATCGTCTGGCATGTCGCCCTCCTCTCGGATGCCGTGAGCGCGGTTCCCGCCAGTATATCCGGCGGGCCGGACCTCGCGAAGGAGGGAGCAGAGAAAGGCCGGGGATTTCCACGCCAGGCCGCGCAGGAAGCAGGCGGCTGCCCGCCTGGCCGCAAGGGGATGAGCTGCGCTGCACAACTGCGCCTCCGTGCTTCGGGCAGCCTACCTCGGGCGCCAATTAATCAAGACAAAAAGCAGGAATTAAAGATGGGATGATTGGCATCGGAGTTGCAATTTTTATCTCCTGGTGCGACTCGAATTGTCATGCCACGGTAGTACGCGGCCGCTCAACGCCGCGAGGTACGGCGGCGTCCCTGACGGTCCAGAGAACAGACCAACCCGACCGGCTCCGCGCCGGCGATAACATGGAGCTTTACCAATGATCGAATACGACTGGAACGAGGCGGCCCGGTGCCTGGCGCGCCAGGTCGGTAACAGTCCGGTGCTGGCGGGGTGGGGCGTGGCACGGCTTCGCCTGGTGGACGACACGGCCCCGAACGCCTCCACTCTGGATGACGGCATTCCTGCCGTGGTTGCCGCCTTTGGCAGCGACGCGGTCTGCACCGACCCCCGTGCCCGGGAAGTGATCGCCCGCGTGCGGCAGGCGATGGGGCAGGTGACGGGGATGGAACTCGGGTTCGCCGTCAACGACACCGGCGCGGCCTGGGTGCTGCTGGCCGGTGCGGACAGGCAGCGCTATCAGACGGCCGTCGGCAAGACGATGCAGCACCTCCTGCTGGAGGCGGCGCTCGAGGACGGGATCTGGGATGCGTGGCGGGCGGTGTACGGCCTGACCCCCGAGGTGGCCGGACAGCCCTCCTCCACCGCAGGCAGCATGCTGTAAGCGGCCGTTCTCTTTTCCCATCCTGGCGGTATAACAGCGGCAGGCAGACGTCCGGGGAAAGCCCACGGGTCGCATCCCGTGGGCTTTCCGTCTCTTTCTCCCGCCGCGTACCGCCGCATGACCGTCACCCCCCGTACCCCACGTATCCATCACTGCACTTCCGAGCCGTACCGCTTCTTCGGCCGTGCCGCCGAACTGGCCCTGCTCGATCGGGCGCTGCTGGGCGATGCGCCGAGCGTGGTCGCGATGGTCGGGCCGGGCGGACAGGGCAAGACCGCCATCGTGCAGCACTGGCTGGGACAGCAGACCGCCGGGCGCGGGGCCGACGGGGTGTTCCTGTGGAGCTTCTACCGCGGCAAGGACGCTGACCTGTGCCTGCGCGAGCTGTACGCCTACGCCGAGGGGCTGGACGCGGCCCCCGATCTGGCCGCGAGCTACTGCGTCGATCGCCTGCTGCCGCGCCTGCGCGGCGAGCGGTGGGCTCTGGTGTTCGACGGCACCGAGGTGGCGCAGCACGAGAGCGGACCGTGGTTCGGGCGTTTCCTCCACCCGGAGCTGGGCCGGTTGCTCGAGGAACTCGCCTCCGAGCCGCTGCCCGGGGTGGTGGTCCTGACGACGCGCTTCCCCCTACCAACGCTCCAGCACCGCCGCCACGCGCGCATCCTTCACCTGAGTACGCTCGACCCGGCGAGCGCCCGCGCCCTGCTCGGCAGCGTCGGCGTTGCGGGGTCCGCGGCAGACCTCGACGGGGCTGCGGCCGTCGCCGGGCTGCACGCCAAGGCGGTCGAGTTGCTCGGCACCTACCTGGCGCACTTTCAGGACGGGGACGCGGCGCGCAGCCGACTGCTCCCGGAGGCTGCCGTCGGGGAAGGGGCGAGCGACGAGGAACGGCACGTCGCCCGGATTCTCGCGGCGTTCCAGGGTGCCCTGTCCCAGGAGGCGCAGGACATTCTGGCGCTCGCGACGGCGTTTCGCCAGCCGCCGGGGGAGGGGCAGCTGCTGCGCTACCTGGCAAGCGACCCGGTGCGTTCCGTCCTGCACCAGACGTGGGGCCGTACCTACGCGCCGTTCGCCGACCG
Source organism: Gemmataceae bacterium (assembly GCA_020847555.1). The sequence goes on along the minus strand of JADLBT010000348.1, from coordinate 177 downwards.
GCCGGCGGGGTGGCTGGCGGAACAGGTGCAGGAACTGGTCGCGCTGCGGCTGCTGGAGCGGGTCGGGCAGGGCGGCGAGGTGGTGCTCGACGCGCACCCGCTCGTCCGGCGCGGGTTCGAGGGCGTCCTCGGGCCGGCAGGGCAGCGGCAGAGCGCGCAGGCCCGGGCGGGGTTCCT